>JACOMS010000033.1:0-5611 GCA_014324115.1 Hyphomonadaceae bacterium | reverse complement strand
TCAAACCAGTCTGAAGAAGCCGCGATTCGCTGCGCCATGATCAAGGCCGATGTCATTGATTGCATGATCGCCCTGCCCGGACAGCTGTTCTACTCAACCCAGATTCCGGCCTGCCTGTGGTTCCTCTCCCGTAACAAGGGCAATGGGCGTTTTCGCGACCGGCGCGGCGAGGTGCTGTTTATTGATGCACGCGAACTCGGCCATATGGTGGACCGTACGCGCAGGGAGCTTTCCGATGAGGATATTGAGGAGATCGCAGGCACCTATCATGCCTGGCGCGGTGAGCCGGATGCGGGTGCCTATGCGGACAGGCCGGGCTTTTGCAGGACCGTGACGCTGGAGGAAATCAGAAGCCACGGGCACGTGCTGACCCCCGGCCGCTATGCCGGCACAAAGGCGCCGGACAGGAACACCATACCTTTTCCCGAGCAACTGGCAGCTCTGGGCGCGATCCTGGACGAACAGTTCGCAGACAGTGAACGGCTGGCAGCGAATATCCGGGAGAATTTGACAGCTATCCTCAAGCGCTGATACGTCAGGTCTTGTGCGTTTTTTAACCGTATCGGCGAAACATATTAAAAAACTGTCGAATGTTTAACATATACCCTTGAGATATGCTAGAACCGGCCTGCACTCTCCCGCCGTTGCCGCCGCCTGTTGACCTGGAGACGGTACCGATTCTGAAAGCCCTCGCCACCGCCAATCGGGCACTGGCGGAATTGAAGGGGCGGGCGGGCGTTATTCCCAATCAGGGCATCCTGATCGATACACTTTCCCTGCAGGAAGCGAAGGCATCCTCGGAGATTGAGAACATTGTCACCACCCAGGACGAACTGTTTCAGGCCAGACCGTTCCGGGACAGGCCGGAGTCATCAGCCGCGAAGGAAGTCCGGCTTTACGGCAGTGCGCTGAAACAGGGGTATGACCGCTTGCGCGAGACCGATGGGCTTATCCCCAACTCTGTCCTGATCCATATGTTCCGGATGCTGACGGGCCGGGACAGCGGCTTCCGGGATACGGCGGGCACCGTGCTGAAGAATGACAGCTCGGGAGAGATCGTTTACGTGCCCCCCCAGGACCCGCAGGAGGTCATCCGGCACATGACCGACCTGGAACGGTTCATCAATGACGACGCAATCTGCCCGCTTGATCCGCTTGTCAAGATGGCACTGATTCACCACCAGTTTGAGAGCATCCACCCCTTTGCGGACGGTAACGGCCGCATCGGTCGCATTCTCAATGTACTTTATATCACCCGTAGCGGTTTGCTGGAGATTCCGGTTCTTTATCTCAGTCGCCATATTATGCGCACCAGGAACCGATACTACCGGCTGTTGCAGGCCGTCCGCGAGCAGGGGGCCTGGGAGGAATGGGTGCTCTATATGCTGACGGCGGTGGCAGAAACGGCCAAAACGACGCTGTTTCTTGTAAATAACATTCGCAGCCAGATGGCGGACGTCAAGCGGCAGATGCGACAGAAACTGCCGCGGCTCTATTCGCAAGACCTTCTGAATAACCTTTTCCGCCATCCTTACACGCGGATTGAATTTGTCGCCAATGATCTCAGTGTTTCCCGGCAGACGGCGGCCCGGCATCTGGACAGGCTGACGGAGCACGGCCTCGTTGAAAAGCTGACGGTCGGGCGCGACAACTATTACATCAACACTGCGCTGGTGCAGCTGCTTATGGACGGGGAGGCGGCGGGTTGATATGTTCGTTTTTATGCCTTTTTGTAACTATACCGGCGAAACATGTTAAAAAACTGCGAAATGTTTAACATGTACCCTTGGGATATATTGGGACCTGCCTGCCTGCGGTTCTTCTCCCGCAACAGGGTTCATGGGCGTTTTCGCGACCGGTGCGGCTCGGAACTGTTTGTTGGTGCGCGAGTCCCTGGGGTCGGCGGGGATTGGCAAACATGAGTGATGCTATTCTTTTACCAAACGATAGAAAGGAAGCGCTGTCCCGCGCATACACTGCCGCCATTGCTGCCGGTGCAGGTTATACTCTCGCAGGGCAGAATTTTGACCGCGACGGGATTGATATTCAAGTCAGGGCTAGTGGTTCCATGCGGCCTAGTCTTGACATTCAGCTCAAGGCAACCATCAACCTTGCCGACGCGGGAGGAGACGAATTTCGATATGCTCTCCGCCGTCGAAACTATGATCTGCTCCGTGAGGCAACTTTTGTCCCGCGCATTTTGGTGGTTCTGCACCTGCCGAAGGACGAATCTTTGTGGATCAATGCGAGCCCTGAAGAGCTCGTGATCAGGCATTGCGCGTATTGGGTTTCACTGCTCGGATTCCCCGAGACGCAGAATACGCTAAGCGTTACTATCCCGATAAAAAAGCGTAACCGCTTTGATGTCAAAGCCCTTCGGGCATTGATGGAACAGGCTCGAAAGGGAACCTTGGAATGAAAACCCGGATTTTGGATGTCAAGGCTCTCAAGGCGATAACGTCGGCGGCATTGGCAGCGTATGCCCGCAGCGAAGGCTGGAAGAGGTCGGAACCCTACGGTGCACACGCCGATATCTATGTCAGGGATGAACAGCCGGAGATCATCCTGCCGCGGACCGAACGCCTCGCGGACTACGCTGCGGTCGTTTCCCGGCTGATCGGAGTGTTTTCGGAGGTCAAAGGGCAAAACGAGTCAGCAACCTATCAGGACCTCACGCGCGCCGATCATGATGTTGTCAGGGTGCGGGCGATCGGATCAGAGGGTGATGGAACTATTCCGCTCGACACCGGTGTCGAACTGGTTTCCCGGGCTAGGGAAATGCTTCTGGCCGCCGCCTGCGCAACACGGCACCCGCAGCCGGTGTTCAGAGCCGGAGCGAACAGGGAAGCGTCCGATTACATGAAGCGCGTGCGTTTGGGACAAACGGAACACGGCAGTTTCGTCGTGACGCTGATGACACCTGCGGTTGCGCCGCCGTTCCAACCCTCGCTCGATATGTGGGACAACTTCGACGATGAGCCCATGGAACGGCAGGTCACCCGGCGACTTGTCGAGGCCCTTGAAGCTTCAAGGGATGCGGTGGAGCGCACACATTCGGAAGACGGTATGTCTTCTGCTTTTGAGAGTGCGGTGTCAAAAGGTGTCAGTGCGAATATGTGCGAGGCGGTTGCAAACCTGATCCATCAATCCAGCAGGCTTGAAGTAAGCGTAAGCTGGGCAAAAACGCGACCGGCCCCGGAGGCGCGGCGGAGCATAACGTTTTCCGAAAGTGACGCCACCATATTGAAAGAGGCCGCCCGCGCATTCCGGGCCAGACAGCCAAGACCGGACATAACCCTCTTCGGTTGCGTTCACAAGCTGAGGCGTGACCGGCATGAGTTGGAAGGTTCGGTAGCATTCAAAGCCGAAGTTGACGGAAAGATGCAGTCGGTGAACGCGGTTCTCAATCAGGACAGTTACGCCGTGGCAACCCGTGCCCACGGGGCCCGAAATCCTGTTGTCGTCACAGGGGACCTCGAACGATCCGGCCAGCGCTGGAGACTGACGAATGCAAACATAAGGGAACTCCCGATCAATGACACGGAAAATGATGGTGAGCGGGCATAATCAATTCTGAGGTCGGTCGGGCCGCAGGTGATCGTGCCCTGTTCACCGCACCGGACCCGGGCAGGGCTCTGCCGCTTGGCAAAAGCCCCTGAATGTGCCATTTGCAGAAGGTGCCGGACCCGGGAGCGCATCCGGCGGAGTCTCCTCAAACCGGAGGTACGAAGTTGAGTGAGGACAAACCTGAAATGGTAAATAATGACCGCAGGCTGATTTTTGCGCACCGGTACGGTCATTTGCCGTTGCCGGATGTGATGAACTATAATCTTTGTCTGCAATTCAGGAACGCATTCTCGGAGATTATAGATCGCACTTTCCCCGAACATTACTCAATAAATGATGATGATAATAATAAAATGATAGCGTTTTGGTCGCGTGTCGCCGTTGAGTATCAAAAACTGATACCAAACCTTCCGTATGGCTCATTCCAGCATAATTATCCTGAAAAGAAAAAGCTGCTGATGAGTGCAGTCTCGGAAGGTCCATTTTGGCGCGTGCTTTCGATCATTGAGTTGGTGTTGAGGTCGGGGAGTAATCCCGAGTCTGTCCAAGGACACATCCGATACCTTTTTTACAAAGGGCTGGCCCCCTATGCCGTTGACGACTCGGCCGGTCCGGCCTGCATCATCCCTGTGGATACGCCGGAGGCCGCAGCCGCGACAGTCGGCGCATTGGAGGATATTCATCGTTGCGGCGCACAGGCGGCCCACACCAATCTCCGGACGGCGGCCGGTCATATCAACGCAGGGCAATACAGGGATGCCGTTGCCAATAGCGTCCACGCGGTTGAGTCCATTGCCCGGGACATAACCGGTCAGAAGACACTGGGCCCGGCGCTCGACGCGCTCGGGAACCAGGGACTGTTCGACCATCCGGCGCTAAAACAGGCCGTTAGCAAGCTCTATGCCTATGCCAGCGACACAGTACGGCACGGCCAATCGACCGAAAAAGCCGCCGCTACCGACCCGTCCCGTGATGAAGCCCTGCTTGTATTCTCAACCTGTGCTGCCGTGGCGGGCTATCTGGCGCGAAAAAAATCCGGGCTGACCCGATGGCGGCGCCTGAGGAAACCATGCTGACCGTCGATCCGGAGACGCCCTGGACTGGGGAGTGCATCAACTTGAGACCGGCCGGGGGACTGACAGATGCCTGAACGATCTTCTGCCGGTCTCACGGAAGATTCTGCGGACAAACTGTGGCTTTACCACCCAATTTTTCCTGAACATTGGACACCATGTGCCCTCCACACGATGGCGCGTTGGGTAAACGGCATAGCCTTCAAAAACATACAGTTCTCGCCAACAGGAAAGCCGGTGATAAAAATTGCCGAGATCAAGGGTGGGATCAGCAAACAGACAAAATTCACCCAACAGACGTTCGACGAGTCTGTTCGTGTGAGTCCGGGCGATCTTTTATTTTCCTGGTCCGGGCAACCGGAAACCTCAATTGACGCCTTCTGGTGGCGTGGCCCGGAAGGCTGGCTCAACCAGCACGTGTTTCGTGTAACGCCCCGGGAAGGTATTGATGCGGTCTTTTTCTATCATTTGCTTCGCTATCTGAAACCGAATTTCGTCAGCATTGCACGAAACAAGCAAACAACGGGCTTGGGTCATGTCACAAAGCGCGATTTGGAAAACATAGAAGTTGCATATCCGGCCCCCGCGGAACAGCGTGCCATTGCCACAACCCTCGGTACCCTTGACGACAAGATAGAGCTGAACCGCCGGATGAATGAAACCCTGGAGGCGATGGCGCGGGCGTTTTTCAGGGACTGGTTTGTGGACTTCAGCCCGACCCGGGCCAAGATGGCAGGCCGCGACCCCTACCTCGCCCCTGACCTGTGGGCGCTGTTCCCCGACACCCTCGACGCGGAAACCGGTTTGCCGAAAGGGTGGGAAACCAACCCCCTGGATGAAGTCGCCAGTTTTCTCAATGGTTTGGCTCTCCAGAAGTTTCCCGCGTCTGATCCCGGGAACAGTTTGCCTGTTATCAAGATTGCCGAGCTTCGCAATGGCATAACGGCTAAATCGAACAGAGCTTCACGGGA
>JACOMS010000032.1 GCA_014324115.1 Hyphomonadaceae bacterium | reverse complement strand
CAGCCGGTAGAGCACCTGATTTGTAATCAGGGGGTCCGCGGTTCGAGTCCGTGCGGGGGCACCATTTCGCCCTTTGACATTTTGATTTCCACCCCGGCATTGTTCGTTTTGTGTTCGTCACAAGACGGTTCGTATCCGTAAATCTCCCGGGATCAGCCGGGCACCGATGCCGCGCCCGCAACCCTGAAGTTTGAACATGCGCAGCAACAGCATGACGGGGTGCACACAGCCGGATGGTACAGTTTTACGTAAAAACATGGCAGGATAGACCGGCTATGTATCAATGGTCCCGTTTGTTTCTTTCCACCGAATGAAGTCATGGCAAATTTAGAAAAGTTGGCAGTATGCGAAGAAAGTGTGACAAAAATATAAATTTTATTTGACACACACGTCATAAATATGTCACAACGATGAGCGTCCGGATTGGCAGGTGCCGGATTGGCAGGTGATGGTCCGGGTGCACCAGAAAAACCGACATATCCCGTAAATGGGGAATGGAGTTTTGTCATGATAAAGTCATTTTTTCCAAAGATTGCAGGAACAGGTCTGGTCTGGCTCATGCTTGCAGCCGGGCAATCCCGGGGCGGAACAGCCGTGAACCCTGTCACACTGGAAAAATCCACATACGTCTCTGAGGACGTGCAGATCTGCTTCAATGCTGTCGAAGGTACGTACCGCGAGATCCGGGCATGTACACGACTGTTGGGAAAGACAGGTCCCCGGGCCGCCCTGCGTTCTGATATCCATGTCCGCCGCGGGCTTCTGTATCTGGGCGCGAGGCGGTTTGACAAAGCCGGGCAGGACTTCGCCGCCGCCGCCGGTTATGATGATACGAATGAATTTGCCTGTCTGGGCAAGGGGTTTGTTGCCTTGTCCCAACAGGACCATGCAGCTGCACTTTCGGGATTTGATGATTGCAGAATGCACAGTATGACCGCACCCTTGGCCGTCTATGGTCGCGGTGCGGCAAGGGAGCTGTCCGGTGACCTTGCGGGCGCGAAACAGGATTACGGGCGAGCGGCCCGAATGAAGACCGGATGGGAGGCCCCGCTCCGGGCGCTTGCCCGCCTGGAAACAGGGAGTAAACGGATCGTTTCCCGGCACAGGCCACAACAACACGGGCGTTGAGGACCCCGCTGCGTGCGGGTATGTGCGAACTCCTGCACGTGTTTTCCGTACACACTTTTTTGTGACAACAACCAGATGTCTCATGCGCACGTCTTTTTCGGCGTTACGGCTGCCGCGGTGCTGCGCTCTGATGGGTGTGTATCTGGTACCGGCGGAACCGGATAGATCGCAGGTCCCGGCTTTTTGTGTTGGCGGGGGTTGACGTTCTCTATACGGGTGTCGCCCACTGCTGCGGGCGCGGGTAGCTGCCGTTTTTCGAGCATTCCGGGGCTGGATCGGAATTTTTGATGAAGAAAATGTTCGCAAAATCCCTTTATTGTATCGTGCTGGGCGGTCGACCGAGCTCAAGACGGATCATTGTCACCGGTAGCGGTGACGATCAGCTGGACTTTGACCAGGGCTATCAGGGCTTGACCCAGTACCTTGTCACTGTTCAGCGCAACGGTGACAGATCCGGCCACACTATTGAGGTGAGTTCCAGCAGGTCGGGCGTAACGCCGCGAACCAATCCGCTTGTGAATAACTTCACGCTCATCGGTGCGGGTACAGGAGGTCACGGTATCCGCCTGGACTCACGTGCAGCCGGGCGTTATCAGAATGGTGTCGTGATTGATACGGACGCCTGTCTTGATTACAGGGATACGGTCGGTGACGGCATTGAGGGCTTCGAGTCGGGTAATGATCCGGAGTTCTGGTCCGTGTTGTTTGACTGCGAGGATGGGGTGTTTTCATCAAAGAGCGACACGACAACGGGTCAAGCAGCCATTTCTAATGATGTTAGTGGCGTTCGAGGCAACAGTTTTGCAACCAACACGCTTTTCGATGTGTTTGTCAACGGCACAGCCGAGGCTGCGGTCCGGGTCACCCCGGCTCCCCGTCTCACCGGCGAAGATACGGATTACATCGGTGCTGTCAGGGCCGACGATACCTGGTGGCAAGGCTGGACGTGCGGCGGCCTGGGTGTGGAAGGGTCTCCCCCTTGCTGATCACGTACAGGAGCGGACCAGGCACAACCGGGAAAAGGGGCCGCGCAATTTGCGCGGCCCTGTTATTCCGGATCATGCGGTTTTGAACAGACATCACCCGGGACATCGTTACGGACCGGGTTTTTCTGCCCGACCAATGGCGTTCGCCTTCGGATCGGAAACCGGACACTTCTAAAGACACCTGGATTTTTAGTGTAAAGTGTGATTGCTGTTTTGTATGACACAAAACGGTTTGGGCCCTATACGTGGCGTTCGTGTTAATCTGATACCTGTTTTTTTGGATGCAAACGGCTAAAGTGACGAAAAATGCGAAAAGCCAGCCCGATGTAAACAGTTTGGGCTTTGCCAAACCGGAAGCTGAAACCCGCGTGGTTGTTGCCATGTCCGGCGGGGTGGACAGTTCTGTCTGTGCCGCACTTTTGGCCCGTGAAGGCTATGATGTGGTCGGCGTGACCTTGCAGCTTTATGATCACGGCGCGGCGATCTGGAAGGAAAGAGCCTGTTGTGCCGGTCAGGATATTTACGACGCCCGCCGTGTGGCCGGAATGATGGATTTCCCCCATTATGTGCTTGATTACGAGAGCAGTTTCCGGGAGCAGGTTATCAAGGATTTCGTCGACACCTATCTCACGGGGGCGACACCCGTTCCCTGCGTGCGCTGTAACCAGACGGTCAAGTTCAGGGACCTGCTGAAAGTGGCCGGAGATATTGGTGCAGACTGCATGGCGACAGGACATTACATAAGACGTGTTGAGGGTCCGGCCGGACCGGAGCTTCACCGCGCCCGTGATTTCGGCAAGGACCAGAGTTATTTCCTGTTTGCGACAACGCGCGAGCAGCTGGGTTTCCTGCGTTTTCCGCTGGGGTGTATGGATAAATCACAAACCCGGCGTTTGGCCTTTGAAATGGGTCTGAATGTAGCTTCCAAACCGGACAGCCAGGATATCTGCTTCGTGCCCGAAGGGCGCTATACGGATGTTATTGAGAAAATCCGCCCCGATGCGGCCCGACCCGGCGATTTCGTACATATGGATGGTCATGTCATGGGGCGCCACCGCGGCCTTGTATATTATACCGTCGGACAGAGACGCGGATTGGGCCTTGGTGATGATACGGGTACGGAACCGCTTTATGTGGTCAAAATTGATACAGATCGTAATCAGGTTATTGTCGGCCCGCGTGAAGCATTGGGCCGGTCACTTATTTATCTGGCCAATATTAACTGGATCGGGGACGATGACATGGGACCGGATTTGCATGGTCGGAAAATCGGTGTGAAAGTCCGCTCAACCCGCCCGCCGGAGGCGGCAAGACTGATATGGTCGGATAATGAACTGTCTGTGAAGCTGGACAAGCCCGAGGAAGGAGTCTCCCCGGGACAAGCCTGCGTCTTCTACGAAGCCCGCGAGGCTTCCCCACACGAGAACTGTCAGCGGGTGCTTGGCGGGGGGTGGATAACAGGCACTGCCTGATCTTATATTTCGTATTGATTGTCGCCATTGGCATATTTATGTCATGCACATGGTTTACGTTGTTATCGCACTGTCAGTGGTCGTTATCGCGCTGTTCTGGTGGACCCGCCGCCAAGCCAGGGCGCAGGAGGAGTGGCGCCGGAAAAAGCTCGAAGATGTAGCTGCGAAACGCGGCCGGCTGGCGCACAAAAAATCCGGGGACGAATAAGAGCCTGCCGACGTGACTGACCCGGTTGTCATAGCAGGCATGGCCCGGACTCCCATGGGCGCATTTCAGGGCGTTTTTGCGCCCCTGTCGGCCAGTGACCTTGGTGCGGCGGCAATCAGGGCGGCCGTGAATGAGTCCGGTGTGGAAGCCGACAGGGTTGAACAATCCGTCATGGGTTGCGTTCTGCCCGCAGGGCAGGGCCAGGCGCCCGCGCGCCAGGCAGCCATCAAAGCCGACCTGTCCAAAAACTGCGAAGCGACCACGGTGAACAAAATGTGCGGCTCCGGCATGCAGGCGGCCATCCAGGTTCATGATGCCATCAAGGTCGGCTCTGTCCATGTGGCTGTTGCAGGTGGTATGGAGAGCATGACCAATGCGCCGTACCTCTTGCCCAAAGCCCGCGGGGGCTTGCGCATGGGCAATGCTGAGGTTGTTGACTCCATGATGTTTGACGGTTTGACCGATGCCTATGAAGGCGGGGCCATGGGTGTGTTCGCCGACATGATCGCCAGGGAATATCAATTCACTCGCGAAGCACAGGATTCCTATGCCATTGAGTCCGTGCGTCGGGCCCGGGCAGCCCAGGATTCCGGTGATTTTGATCGCGAAATCACCGAAGTCACCGTGCCGGACCGCAAGGGCGATATGGTCGTGACCGAGGATGAAGGCCCGAAACACGCCCGCCCGGAAAAAATCCCGACCCTGCGTCCCGTCTTCACAAGGGACGGTACAGTTACAGCCGCCAATGCCAGCTCCATCAATGACGGGGCTGCGGCGCTTGTCATGATGAAGAAATCAGCTGCCGAAACCCGCGGGCACAAAGTGCTTGCCGAGGTCGTCTCTCACGCCGCCCACGCCCATGAACCGGCCTATTTTACAACAGCCCCTGTCAATGCAATGAAAAAGGCTTTGGACAAGGCAGGCTGGAATGCACAGGATGTCGATCTCTGGGAAATCAATGAGGCTTTCGCCGTGGTCCCGCTGATCGCCATGCGGGAGCTGGGACTCGATCATGACAAGGTCAACGTGAACGGCGGGGGTGTCGTTCTCGGCCATCCCATCGGGGCAAGCGGTGCCCGCATCATCACCACGCTCATCGCCGCCATGGAAAAACGCGACGCGAAAAAAGGCGTAGCCTCGCTCTGCATTGGCGGCGGTGAAGCCACAGCGGTGTGTCTGGAAAGAACCTGAACCGGAGTTATGGGGACAGAGCAGATGTGTCAGCATCTGATCGGGTCAATGTCGGCATCGCCGCCTTGATTCCGGGATTATTCGATTCCGCAAAACAGACGGCCCGGCGATGACAGGATCAACCCGGCAGAATGAAGGCCGCAACACAACAGACCCGCCCGAGGCGGGGTTTGAGCGTCCGGAGTCCGGATTGTTCCGGAACGTATAGCGCGCCTTGATCTTCCGGAATCCGGATGATCTCAGAATGTATAACGCGCCTTGACGTAATACTGGCCACCGGCAAAGCCGATGGGTGATTCTTCCGGATAGAGCTGCCCCGTGCTCTGCTGGCCGGGGTTTTCGTCCGGATAGGCATCGAACAGATTGGCGGCCCCGGCAACGAGTTCGAAGCCCTCTGTCACCATGTAGCCAACCTCGGCATCAACAAGAAATTCAGATCCGACATCAAACCCATTGCCGTCGTCATACCACTTGCCGTAATAGTTCAGGCGGACAAGACCGCGCAGCGGGCCCTGCTGATGATTGACGGTGAAGAAGCCTTTCCAGTTTGGCAACTGGTCTTCCAGGTCCCGCACCCGGCCACCGCTGATCGGGTTGATTGTACCCACGTCCGTGACTTCCGTAACAGTGTAGTTCAGAGCCAGTGTCGCGGAGGACGTGCCGGTGCCTATATCAAACGGTACGCGGCCAATAATATCGACGCCCTGGGTTTTGGTGTCGAAACTGTTGGTAAAATAGCGAAATTCCGTCAGATCTTCAAAACCGACATAATCCGTGCGCGTGATCACGTTATTGTTTGCCAGAAAGTTCAGTGCGGAGTTGACTGTCGCGCCTTCCGGCAGAGTCAAACTCGCACGTTCCGCGGCAAACTTGAGGGCGTCAAGGAATTCCACATCGGCAGACAGGGCAATCCGGTTGTCCACCTTGATGCTGAAGTAATCCACGGTCCACTCAACGGGGCCTGTATCAAAGGCCACACCCAGAGAGATATTCTCGGCATCCTCTACGCCCAGCTGCGGACGCTCGCCGGCCTGGCTTTCAATAAAGTCAGCCGCCAACTGTCCGGGGTTGGAGGTCAGAGGCAGGGTGCCCTGGTCGATTAGATTACCATCAATGATCTGCGTTGTCACGTTTGTTACCGTGGCCTGCCCGGCGGTCGGGGCGTGGAAACCGGTAGAGTAGGTTCCGCGCACACGCAACAGGTCGCCGAATTTATAAAGGCCGGCAATTTTGTAATTCAGCGTATCACCAAAGGCGCTGTAATCTTCATAACGCAGGGCACCCTGAAGGGTCAGGGCCTCGGTAACATCGGCTTCAAGTTCGCCGTAAACGGCATAAGAGTCCTGGGACGCGCTGTTATCACTGGTAAAGCCGCCAAATCCGTTGGAACTGGATGAGAAGCCCTGGGAGGCAAGAGGGCCGAGGGCAAATGAATTCGCATCGCCCTGGGTAATTTCGAATGTTTCTTCGCGATATTCCGCCCCGACGGCAACACCCAGACCGCTGGCCATGCCGACCACCGGGATTTCATAGGTAAAATCGGCGTTGAGGATGGTCTCGGACTGTTTGTAGGCACCGGGTACAAAGTCACGGGGCGTATCCGGCCCGAGAGAGGCATTGACAGTATTGCGGATAAAGAAATCCGTGCTGCTGGAGCCGAAAGTCGCGCTCAGGTCATAGCCCAGCCCCGCACCGAAATCCAGTTCGCCGCGAATACCGCCTGTAATGGCCATGTCTTCATTGTCACCGCCAAAGCGGGGCACAAAACCGGTCGGAATGGTCTCAATAAACGAAAAGCACTCCTCTTCGTCGATGACAGTGCGGTAGGCTGCGCTGCCTGTGTCAACCCGGGAGTTGAAGCCGTCCGTCAACGGAATACCGGCTGGACAATCCACCGTGCTGGCGGCTCCTGTTTCCAAATCGCCGACAAGAACGGATCTAACGCGAATGCTTTCATCGTCGGTCACCTCCCCCGTTTCCGGGTCGACAAGGGGGCCGCGATACACGCCGCCGCGGTTGGTCGGGTTGCGGTAGAAGAACCCGCCCTCGCCTGTCCGTGAGGCGTAATTACCGAAGGCGTAAACCTCGGTATTGTCAAAAATCTCGAAAGCCGAATTGACAAAAAATTTGAAGTTGTTGGTGACATCGGGTTGTCCCCAGTACTGGGTGAATTCGTCTGTGTAGCTGTTGATCGTCAGGTTCTCCTCACCTGTACCTGTCAAAACACCGTTTTCAATCATACTCAATACGTCGGAACGAACCGCAGCCCGGACCGTGCCGTCCTGCTCACTGAATTCCGTGGTCAGATTGATAAATCCCCGCTCTCCGAGCGGCAGGCCGACATTCCCTGCGATCGAATAATTCTCACCGTCACCTTCATAGGTGGACCCGTATTTGGCTTCAAAGGAACCGCCCTCCGCGGCATCCTTGAGCTGGAAATTGATCACACCGGCAATCGCGTCGGAACCGTATTGTGACGACGCCCCGTCGCGGAGGACTTCGACCTGTTTCAGGGCCAGGGCCGGAAAGACTGACACATCAACACCTTGCGCACCATCGGCAATACCGCCGCCGAGGAAGGAAATGACGGAGCCGCGGTGACGGCGTTTACCGTTCAGCAGAACCAGCGTGTTGTCCGGTGACAGTCCGCGAAGGTTGGCCGGACGAATAATTGTTGCGGCATCGGAAATCGGCTGCGTATTGACGTTGTAGGACGGCACGGATGTCCGGAGCAGATCCTGTATGTCTGTCGGGGCCTGATTGACGAATTCGGCGCCGGAGATGACATCAATCGGGGCGGGTGTGTTCGCCGCCGAACGGGCCTGTCGACGTGTCCCGATTGTGATGATTTCATCCTCTGAAACCGATGGAACCGTGCTTTCCGGGGTTTGCGCGTGGGATGGCACGGCCCCCAGCAGCATGACCGGCACAGCGGATGCGGTCAGGGCCAGCAGAGTTTTGATTTTTGGTGTTTGCAACGTGCTCTCCAGTCAGTGTGAATATGGCGCATAAAGCGGAGGGGAGGTAGGCGGTCACCCGATTATCCGCAAGCAGGAGCCGGTCTCGCCGCTGAAAACAGTTCATCAGTGTTGCATTATTGACACATTTGTCGGCACCGGGTCTGTTTGCACAGACTTCCGGCATGATTTATGCTGGCCAGATGAAAAATATCCTGTCCCTTCGCCTTGCCTGTGACAGCGACACGTCAGCGATTTCGTCCCTGATGAACCTGTCTATTCGCGTGCTGCAACAGGACTATCTCACAGATGAACAGATTGAGGCATCATTTGCGGGTATGGGACTGGACGGGCGTTTGATTGAAGACGGCACATATTTCTGTGTTTGGGATAGGGATATTCTTGTCGGATGTGGAGGCTGGTCCTATCGGGCAACCCTTTACGGTGGAGATCACAGTGCGGGACGTGATGCACGTGTGCTTGACCCGGAAACTGAGCGCGCGCGCATCCGGGCCATGTACACGCATCCGGACCATACCCGCCGCGGTATCGGTAAAATGATTATTGAGGCGTCTGAAGCGGCGGCGCGGGCGCATGGGTTCAAGGCGCTGGAAATGGCGGCGACCCTGGCGGGCAAGCCGTTCTACCTCACATGCGGTTACGCGGTCGAAAGCGAATGGGAGGATACAGACGGGGCTGTGCCCGTACCGTTGTGCACAATGGTCAAGACTCTCTGAAGACCCGCCCCGGCTTAACCCTGAGCATCCGCAAGGCCCCGGACCGCGCAATTATCCAGCAGCCGCACCCCTTTGCAACGGGCGGCGACCAACAGGCGCAAGGGTTGTCCCTGCACGTGACCATGTAACACCGGCTCCAGCGTATCGGGGTCGGCGACACGAATATAGTCCACACCGGAAAACCCGGCTGCGAGCAGACCGGTTTTCGCCTGTGCGGTGGCCCGGGCAACCTCATGACCCATGCGGATGCGTTCCGCGCATGTGTGCATAATCCCGTTAAGCTGCCGCGCAATCACGAGCCCGTCCTCATCAAGGTGGACATTGCGCGATGACAGGGCGAGGCCGTGTTCATCCCGTGCAATCGGCGCCCCGATGACTTTTACCGGCATGTCCAGATCTTCAACCAGACGCCGTATGGCCGCGAGTTGCTGGTAATCCTTTTCTCCGAAAATTACATAATCCGGCATCACCCGGTTCAGCAGTTTTGTAACAACCAGGGCCACACCTTCAAAAAACGTCGGGCGGTGATCCGTTTCCAAACCGTCAGCCACACGGCCGACCTTGATCCGGGTCGCGTGATGCGCCTTGTACATGGACCCCGGGCGGGGCACATAGACCAGATCGCAGCCCGTTGACGCCAGCCTGGCCATGTCCGCGGCCTCGTCGCGCGGGTAGGCTTCAAAGTCCTCGTCGGGGGCAAACTGTGCCGGATTGACGAATATGCTGACCACGACCTTGTGAGCGTGCTGCCCGGCCAGTTTGACAAGGGATAAATGTCCGCCGTGCAAAGCGCCCATTGTGGGTACGTAGGCAACGGACAGGTCACAACCCCGCCATTCCCGAACCTGCCCCCGCAGATCATGTTGTGTGCGAACAATTTCAGGTGTGCTCATGAAAAAACACTAGGCCGCAAAACGGCCCGGCGCAACAATGAGGCGGCCTGCCGCCGGAGGTCCCGGGGGGCACCGGCGCACCGCCTGCTGTTTGCAGTCATCCCGGCCTTGTTCAGACCCCCGGGATGTGCGGCGTGTCAGCGCGCCATGTAAACAAACTGTCCTGCATCATTCAGCCGTCTCGCGACCCGGCCGCGGTGCTTGAGGCAGTTAAGGTGTGCGACCGACTCGCCTACGGCCATGATGCGGTTACTGTCATTGATCCGGTGGCGGAACAGGACGGAATAGACTTCGGTGGCGAGACGCGGCGTTTTGCAGAAGTTTTCCAGGCGGTTGAGTGCCTTTTCGTGATGATTGATCAGCTTGTTGAGTCGTTGATGGGCGCCGCGAAACGGTAATCCGTGCGCCGGACAGATGAGAGTATCCTCAGGCAGAACGGCCTTGAGCTTGTGACAGGAGGATATCCAGTCTTCCAGCGGGTTGGCTTCCGGTTCGGTTGGCCAGACAGATACGTTGGATGAAAGATTCGGCAGGAGTTGGTCCCCGGTCATGCAGATACCCCGCTCCGGGCACCAGAGGCAGGCATGTTCCGGCGAATGCCCCGAACCGACGACGATTTGCCATTTATAGCCGTCAATCAGGCTGCACTCGCCGTCCGTGAGCCGGTCATAATTGTGCGGCAGTTCACTGATGGCCCTGCCGAAGTGACCGAACCGCGTTCTGTAAAGCCCGATTTGATCCGGGGTCAGCCCGACCTTCTGATAGAATTTAATGCCCTCCGGCGGGGCCGCATTGCCCGTATCCGCGGCCAGCAGACGGCAGAGAAAATACTCGCCCCGGGTCATGAGCAACGGTGCGCCGAATTTCCGGCACAACCACCCGGCCAGGCCCGTATGATCGGGATGGAGGTGGGTGCACATGACGCGATTCACGGGACGCCCGCCCATGATCTGCGTAAAATGCTCGCGCCAGACTTCCATGCTCCGGCGGTTGCTGATCCCCGTATCCACCACCATCCAGCCGTCCCTGTCCCTGAGCAGCCAGAGGTTGATATGGTCAAGGCTTGACATGGGCAGGGGGAAGCGCAGCCAGAAAATTCCGTCCGCGACTTCCGTGGCAGTACCGGCTTCAGGAGCTTCATCAATCCAGAATTCGAGAGGGCGCGACGCGTCGTCGTCCCCCCGTGCAACCGGAGACCCATCGCCGGAGGATGCGGCGGTGACGTTTTCTGTTGTCCGGTCAGGGTGTGTATTTTTTTGCAACGCGCAGCGGAGCTGCCGCCTCAAACAAGCCGTGATATCGTCCGTGCTTGCGGGACCGTCCGGTTTATACCAGCTGTTGATCCAGTTGAGCGTACCCATGAGGAAATGGGCAGTCACATGCGGATCGTGTTGTCCGACAGAATCGTCCAGTGTACCGCGCTTGATCAGGTCTGCGATGCCTGTCTCGACTGTATCGCGTCTCGCCGCAATATCGGTCTGCCACTCATCCTTGAGCGTGCCGACATCAATGTGCAGGGGCAAGCCTTCCCTCGTGACAAATCCGACCAACCGTCCGAAAACATCTTCCAGAACATCCAGACCGGTTTGTTCGGAACTCCGATCCCCTTTCAAAATATCATCCATGGCATCATAAGCAATGAGATGACACTCATAGAGGATATTTTCCTTGCTGTTGGCGTAATAATACAGGGCCGACTTGGTCAGATTGAGCCCGGTAGCAATCTGCTTCATGCTGCTGCCATGGTAACCGGTCAGGGCCAATACGCGACCCGCGGCCTGCACGACGGCACGACGCTTGGCCTCGTACGGTTTCGCGCGATCAGCGAGGAGAGGGACGTTCATACCCCCGTTTCTTAAGCTGCAGCCGCAGTTGAGGCAAGCCTGTTTGATTCCGGCGTTGAAATTTCTATAAGCAGGCGCAACAGAGAGACCATGCCCGAACTTTCGATCCCCAGACTTTTGACCAAAGTGAAACCGGACACCGCCGAGTTCAGGGCCAATGCGGCGCATATGCGGGAATTGGTGGATGATTTGCGGGCCAAGGTATCGCAAATCGCGCACGGCGGGCCGGAATCTTCGCGCCGGAAGCATCTGGACAGGGGCAAGCTCCTGCCGCGGGAGCGCGTGGAACGCCTGCTCGACCCCGGCACGCCTTTCCTTGAAATCGGCCAAATTGCGGCATGGGACGTCTATGAAGATAATGTTCCGGCAGCCGGCCTTATCGTTGGCATCGGCCGCGTGTCGGGTCGGGATTCCATGATTGTCTGTAACGATGCGACGGTGAAGGGCGGCACCTACTATCCGCTTACGGTCAAAAAGCATTTGCGTGCGCAGGAAATTGCCGCCGAGAATTATCTGCCGTGCATCTACCTGGTCGATAGTGGTGGAGCGAACCTCCCCCGGCAGGATGAGGTTTTCCCGGACAGGGATCATTTTGGGCGGATTTTTTTCAATCAGGCCAATATGAGCGCCAGGGGCATAGCCCAGATCGCCGTTATCATGGGCTCCTGCACAGCGGGCGGAGCTTATGTGCCTGCCATGGCGGACGAAAGCATTATTGTTGCCGGTCAGGGAACGATTTTTCTCGGCGGTCCGCCCCTGGTAAAAGCGGCGACAGGGGAAGAAGTCAGCGCCGAAGACCTGGGTGGCGGTCTGCTCCACGCCAAAACATCCGGTGTGGTCGATCATCTGGCGGAAAATGATGCCCATGCGCTTCAGATTGCAAGAGGTATAATCGCGGGGCTTGATCCGGTCAAACCGGCCTATGCACCCGAAGGCACTCATGAACCGCCCGCTTGTGACATGTCGGAACTGGACGGCATAATCCCGAACGATACACGCAAACCCTGCGACGTGCGCGAGATCATCGCCCGGCTTGTGGACGGGTCGAAATTCCAGGAATTCAAAGCCCTCTACGGTGAGACGCTGGTATGTGGATTTGCCCGCATTTACGGCTACCGCACCGGCATTATCGCCAATAACGGCGTACTGTTTTCTCAATCAGCGCTCAAGGGTACGCATTTTGTGCAACTTTGTGCGCAGCGCCAGGTTCCGCTTGTGTTTCTGCAAAACATTACCGGTTTTATGGTCGGATCGAAATATGAGGCCGGGGGCATTGCCAAGGACGGGGCCAAGCTTGTGACAGCCGTGGCTTGCGCGTCTGTACCGAAATTCACCGTTGTCATCGGGGGGTCATACGGGGCCGGGAATTACGGGATGTGCGGTCGGGCCTATTCTCCGCGTCTGATGTTCATGTGGCCGAATGCGCGGATTTCCGTCATGGGTGGGGAACAGGCGGCCCGGGTTCTGGCTGCGGTACACCGGGACGCGGACCGCTGGACGCCGCAACAGCACCGGGACTTCATGATGTCGATTCGTGAAAAATACGAACGTGAAGGCCACCCTTATTATGCTTCGGCCCGGCTCTGGGATGATGGTATTATCGCTCCGCAGGATACACGGCGCGTGCTGGGACTGGGGTTGGCCATGGCGGCCAATGGGCCGCGATGTGAGACCCGCAACGGTATTTTCCGGATGTAGCGTGAACACCAACCGTTTTGATTGTCTCCGGCTGGTGTTTGCCACATGTGTCTGTGTCTACCACATTATCGCCTTGGCAGCCCTGAATGTCGGCGGACCCTGGGAGCGGGGACTTGCTACTCTGGCCGAGCTGTCCATTCAGGGTTTTTTCATTATTTCCGGCGCGCTCGTTCTGGGCTCTTTGCAGCGGTCGGAAGGCATTGGAAATTACGCGGAAAGACGTCTGCGTCGACTCTACCCCGCCTATGCCCTGATTATTCTTGTTCCCGCCCTCGCCAGTCTCCCTGCTGCCGGAAATCCGGCCGCATCTATCCACTATGTTCTGCCCAATCTGGTGTTTCTGAACTTCATTCAACCCACTCTGCCGGGGCTCTTTGAGGACAACAGATTTATGGCTGTAAACGGGGCGCTCTGGACTCTCAAGATTGAAGTCATGTTCTATATGGCTTTGCCGGTACTGTTCTGGATCATCAATCGGTTTGGCAAAAATTACCATGTGTTCCTTGCCATATTGATCATCGGTGCGGAGCTCTGGCGCTGGTTCTTCACGGGTGGACCGGGAGCACAGATATTTGACACTTACTACGGCTCGCATATTGCGCGACAATTACCGGGGCAGATGGGCTTTTTTGCCTGTGGCATGATACTCCGGTTAATGTGGGACAAGGCGAAGCAGCCCCGGATTCTGTGGCTCATGACCGGCGCGGCCTGCGTCGCCCTGTGTTTTGCCTTCCCGTTCATGCACATTCTCAAGGCGCCGGGTCTCACGCTCATTATCGCCTGGATAGCCTTTGTCGAGGGCCCGGCCCTGAATGCGGCCCGTTTCGGGGATATGAGCTATGGTGTCTACATCACCCATTTTCCCATAATCCAGACACTGGTCGCAGCAGGTGTATTCGCGCTTGACCCGGCTCTGGGCATTATCAGCGCCTTGGCCGTGACATTTGCCGCCGCTTTTGTGTTGTGGAACAGTGTTGAAAAACCGTTCCTGCACCGCACGAGCCATTACAGACAGAAACAGGGACACCTGCCCCCATGACAAAGACAACAGAGACCGGAAAAATCCTGATTGCCAATCGCGGCGAGATCGCGTGCCGTGTCATCAGGACCGCCCGAAAAATGGGCATGGATACGGTCGCCGTCTATTCTGACGCAGACACCCGGGCGCTCCATGTCAAAATGGCGGACGAGGCCGTACGCATCGGCCCCGGCCCCGCCATTGAGAGCTATCTGGTCATCGATAATATCGTGGCGGCCTGCAAGGCGACAGGTGCCGACGCCGTCCACCCGGGCTACGGGTTTTTGTCGGAAAACCCGGACTTTGCCAGGCGCCTGAAAGCCGAAGGCATATCCTTTATCGGCCCCGATGCGGGGCCCATGGAAGCCATGGGTTTGAAAGACGCCGCCAGGGAACGCATGACCCGGGCCGGTGTGCCGGTTACGCCGGGCTATCACGGCCGGGATCAGGACCCGGATCTGTTGCAATCCAAAGCGGCGATGATCGGCTATCCGGTCCTGATCAAGGCGGTGGCGGGCGGCGGCGGCAAGGGCATGCGCCGGGTCGACAAAGGGGATGCTTTTCCCGATGCCCTGGCCGCCTGTCAACGTGAGGCAAGGTCGAGTTTCGGGGAGGATCGGGTTTTGATCGAAAAATACATCACCGATCCGCGCCATATCGAGGTTCAAATTTTCGGGGACAGTCACGGCAATATCATTCACCTGTTTGAGCGTGACTGCTCACTGCAGCGCCGCCACCAGAAAGTCATTGAGGAGGCTCCGGCCCCGAACATGACCGAAGAGGTGCGTCAGGCCATGACAGACGCGGCCATCAAGGCGGCCAAAGCCGTCAATTACACGGGCGCCGGCACGGTTGAGTTCATAGTCGACGGATCCGGTACATTACGGACAGACGGTTTCTGGTTCATGGAGATGAACACCCGCCTGCAGGTCGAACACCCCGTAACGGAAATGGTTACGGGACTTGACCTTGTTGAGCTGCAGATCCACATTGCCGGGGGCGGCCTGTTACCCAGGCAGGAGGACATCAAAATGTCGGGTCATGCCGTAGAGGCGCGTCTTTACGCCGAAGATCCGGCCAAAGACTTTTTGCCTGGTACGGGGAGGATTCTGCATATCAATGCCGCCGGCCGCAATCACCGGCAGCGGGGTTACCGCATAGATGCAGGATATGGGGCACCGTCCGACGTGACGATCCATTATGATCCCATGATTGCTAAAATCATCGGCTATGGACAGGATCGGGCCGAGGCCGTCAGGCAGACCCGTGACGGACTTCGCGGGATTTGCGTTCACCCGCTCAAGACCAACACTTACGCATTACTTGCCTGTCTGGATCATGAGGCATTCCGGAATGAAGACATCTCGACAGATTTCCTCTCCCGACATGCCGATGACCTGCTCCCCTGTGACATACACGGGGACAACCGGGCCTACGGGATTCTGACCCTGAGGATACTGGATACTCTGGCCCGCTGCCATGATGGCTGGCGCCTGAACCTGCCCGCCCGCTCAACATTTCGCTTCAAACGCGGAGACGGTGTCTGCGAGGTTCGCGTGCTCCGGCGTCATGCAGACTTTGCAAAATTTGACATTGACGGCGATGCGGTCACTTTCAACTTTGACGACCCGCTCCCGGACGGTGCCCCGGATGAATCTATTGAGGGGCAGCTTGATCACCCCTACGCGTGGAACTTTCTTGATTGTCAGGGATATTTCATTCTCGAATATCGGGGGGCCATGTTCCTGTTTGAATACGCCGATGAAACCGGCCATATGATGTTCAGCGCGGGGGA
Organism: Hyphomonadaceae bacterium; assembly: GCA_014324115.1. Taxonomy (GTDB): domain Bacteria; phylum Pseudomonadota; class Alphaproteobacteria; order Caulobacterales; family Maricaulaceae; genus JACOMS01. The sequence continues at coordinate 7,723 of JACOMS010000032.1, read as the reverse complement.
TGCAATTTCCGCCCCCATGCCGGGCAGGATTATCGCCGTGAATGTGTCCGAAGGCGATGCGGTGAGAGCCGGTGACAGGCTCATTGTCATGGAAGCCATGAAAATGGAGACAGCGTTGCAGGCCCCGCGCGACGGGGTGGTGGAAAAGATCAATTTTGCACCCGGTGATCCGGTCAATGACGGCGATATTCTCATCACCTTGCAGGCTTGAGGCTTGACAATCTCTGCGAGCGCGTCCAACCGCAGCGGTTTGTTCGAGACGGCCCCTTTGCATTCCCTTCCATCGTCGGCGGGTATCAGTTCGATCAGCTCTGTGCAGCGGCTATCGGAACCGGTTTATTTACACCTCCCATCCGGCCCGGTCCCGTCTGTTCCGACGAAATCTTCCGGTGCACCGGATGCCGCCACAACCGCCCTGGCAATGCTTCCGGTCTTGAGCCCACACCAGAATACCCGCCAGTTCCGGCTCATCTGCATGCCCTCGCAGTGCTGCATATACCAGTCGTTGAAAGGGTTGCCATTGCGGGAACGCCAGAAGAAACAGGGCTCATGCCGGACAAGTTCTCTCCAGATATCACCGGCCAGTCCTTCGCCGCGGGCTTCCCGTGTGACCCAGAATTTGCTGAGGTAGGGCAGGTCGGCCAGTTTCATGATGATGGCTCCGCCGCGATATGTGTCGTCGACAATGATGGCCCGTATTGTCCGGGTCCAGAAAGATGTCTTCAACGGACGCTGGAACGCTGCTTCAAGGGACGTACCAAGGGCGATCCTGTCAATATCACCCGGATCAGCATAATGTGCCACATTGGCCGAGCGGCGCAGTAATGTGCCGGATCCCCTGATTGTAAACAATTCAGACAGAAGATTGAGCGGTGAGGCGATCACATAGACTGTTTTGTGATCCAGTTTCCGGTCAAGAGCGCGGGCGGTTGCGACCAGTTCCGACTGCCCCGTCGTCAAGGGATCAATCCGGTCGAAAACGTCCGGGTCATCCATATCTATTACGGGAACCCGGTGGCCATCCCGGCTCATCCCCCCGGAGGGTTGAAGAAAAATAACCTTGGCCGGTTTCAGACCGGCGGCCAGGGCGGCCAGCCCGTGTTTTTCCCCCGCATGTGTCATTTCCAATACAGGCACATGACTGCGCCGCGCCGTCTTCCGGATTTCGGGGACAAGACCGCGGGACGCGGCATTGAATTTGGATACCTGCACTGAAACGGACTCCAGTTCCCTGACCAGGCCTTGACCCTGGAACCGGACGCTGATGGGGTCCCCGTCGAAGGCCCCGACCACAAGGGTTGGGTAAATGCCCAAATCGGACAGAATGCGTATATTACCGGCCAGGGATTCAAGCAGCGGATTTTTCAGGCAACGGGAATCCGGGACAATGATCGCGAACCGCTCCGGCTTCAGGGATTTGAACAGGTCGACATAAAACCGGGCTTCACGTATGGCCCCCACAGCCGACAGGCTTCGGATTACGGCTTCGCGGACATGCTTTGTATCCGTATTCATGGATTTCAGGCTCACAGGTTTTGAGCTTGCAGATCTCCTTCCAGCACCCGCCCGTAAACGCCTGCAGCCTGTCCGAGTTGGAATTTCGTGACAAATTCGTCAGGTTTATGGGCCTGTTCCAGATCTCCGGGACCATACACAATACAGTTCAAACCCGCATCGGACAAGAGTGCGGCTTCTGTCCAGTATTGCAGGTCCGCGACCTCAAACCGATCTGCAAAAATATTTTCGAAGGCACCCGGGTTCCGGGACATAAAGGGCAGCAGTTTCACAAGGTTTTGCAGTTCGGTACCCGGTACAACACGCCCGGCAATTTTGAGGACATCCCGGTGACGGTGCTCCACATCATCACCGGGTGGCGGGCGCAGCGAAAATTTCAGGGACGCTGTGGTCGGAATGACATTATAGGACCCGTCGGTCTTTATCTCACCTATATTGGTGCAGAGTCCCTGATAGGGAGCCGCACCGAATGTCCTGTGGCGCCCGCCGTATTCACCCACTGCCGCGGCCAGTCTGGCAGCCTGAAACAGAGGGGCTTCCGTCACATCGGCAAGAGAGGAATGCCCGCCGCGACCGGTAAATTCACACCCGTAGGCTATGATCCCCCTGTGCTGCCGACCGATTTTGCAGCCGGTGGGTTCGCAAACAATCGCCATGGGGGCGTCGGTATGGTGGCCGCGCCTGATGATTTCGGGCATGACTTCGCTGCCGTGTTCTTCATCACCCGAAAACAAAACAGCAACATTCCCGGGCCCGACGTGTTCCAAAGCCGCCAGAATACAGGCGGCGGCGCCCTTGATGTCGCAGGCGCCCAGCCCGATAACCCGGTCACCGGCATCACGCAATGTGTGCGGACCGGTCGTCCAGCCCGCCGCCGCGGGCACCGTATCAATATGAACATTCAAAAGTATTCGAGGCTGCCCCCAGACCGCAAGCACATAACCGCTGCCCGGTTTGCCGCGGGATCGTTTGACAGTTTCCACACGCACACGATCAGGATGAAATTTCGCCAGGCTTTGTGCCAGAAATTTGACACAGGCGATTTCATCACCTGTTCCGTTTTGCGTATCCATAGCCACGAGCTCTTCAAGCCGGGTCAGTGCGACAGATAACATGCTTTCCGGTGAACGGGTCACGGCCCCGTTGTAGATGACCTGATCCGTAAAACAATAATTTTGTTGACCGCGCTTCCACGTCAAAAGATCGGGCACCAACCGGGGCGACGGCAAAGCCGGTGTCAAGGCTGTCTGCGAAACCGTGAAAACAGCACGAAAACCCGCCATTTTTTTGTTGAAAGTCCAGGGTCCGAAGTCTACATGGGGCGTGTCGGCGTGCCGACTATGACGATAAACGCGCATTCACGAAGCGGACTGGACCCGGGGGCGGTACCCGGCGGCTCCACCACAAGGTCTCTTGAGGCAGAGGCTTTCTGACGGGGCCGAAACAGGATCGACAGACGTACAGGGATGTTGGCTTTCGTCCGGATAGGTATCGTTAAATGCCTGACATATAGTAGATGCAAACGATAATTCTGCTGAAGAGTTTGCCCTTGCTGCGTAAGCGGTGCGAGCATCTCGCTTTAACTCCCCGGGTCTTTAGCCGCCCGGGGCGGGGTTTGTGGAGGCACCTGGCAACAGAAGCCTCCACCCTGCTCTCAAGCGCCCAATCCCCCCGCCACACAGACGGTCGGATTTTGCCCGGGTAATGGTGCAGGCCCCGCAAATCGGCACCGATACCCGCATCCCGGTGTCACGGGGGCGAGGCTCGGGCAATCCGTATCTATCGCTTGAGGCAGTCGCGATAGGTCTTGAGGCCCGCCTCGTTCAGACCGACAATCGGCGCATATTCAAAGGCGTAATCCGTCACAATGAGTCGGGCGAGTCCCGCGGTTTCATTCACGGCGTCCCGGTCCGGCCAGGCCAATACAGGAATCCCGGCCGCGTCAAGCCCGGCCACAAACCCGTCATCATAGGGCCCGCGCCACAGCCAGGCACTGATGCGGGTGCGGCTCACACCCTCCGCCTCAAGGGCGGCGACATCCGCCATGGATTCGACGCTGACAGACAACATCATTTCCGGAGCGAGTTGTGCCAAACGCCGGGCCTGCGCGTCCGTGTGGCTAATCAGGATCACCCGGTCGGCCATGTCGGCGGCGCGTACGGCATCGATCACCGTTTCATATCCGGCCGAGGACTTGAAATCGATTTCCAGATATATCCGGTCCCTGGCCAGAGCCAGCGCGTCAGCAAGTCTGTAGGGCCTGTCAGCGGTCAATGCACCGTCCGTATCCCTGAGCAGAAATTTTTCAGCCTGTTCCCAGGTGGTTGCAGCCACGGCCCCCTGCCCGGTGGAGTCCTGTTCCCACACACCGTCATGATAGAGAATATGCGTTCCGTCTTTCAGACCCGCAATATCGACTTCGGCAACCAGAATGCCCCTGTTTATGAGCGCCTCAAGGGATGTTTTGGAGTTTTCCGCCAGGCCCTCGCCCCTGGACACGGCCCGATGCGCCGCAATCATCGCGGCTTCATCCGGCAAACAGGCGAACTGTTTGCCTATGGGGTAGGTAGCCGGGAACTCACTAGCCGGAAATTCAATGGATCTGGCCGCCCCGTCACCGCCTTCGGTATGAATACCGCGCTCGCAAGCACCCAGACAGAACGCGAATCCGACAAAAATTGCACGCATATGGTTCTCCCGTCAGCCAGGTCCCTATAAACACCCGCTGAAGACGTTTGACGATTATTGTGTATAACATCACCCGCCATCAATAAAGTGGCAACACATATCACCGGAAGCGGGCCGAAAAATTTTGCCTGTACAGGGACCTGACGGGAGAGGGTATCGCTTTGGAATCCGGATGGTCCGGAAACAACCGACGACACAATTTCCTCCGGGAAAACAGACGACAAGATGGCGACATTCAGAAAATCCGTCAATTTATTCCCCCGGGTGGGGATTGCGGTCATTTTTATTGTGATCAGCCTATCCGGTATTTTTGGCAAGGCCTATGCCCATCCCGAAGATGACCTGTGTGAACCCGGCATGGATATAGGTCAGGAACTGTGTCGGGAACTGTCGGAACTCAACAGCAGCGAAGCTGATCTTTTTCACCCTCTGAAAGACGAAGCCGGAAACATCCGCTCACCCCTTGGCTCGGCCCGGTTTTTTCTTGAAATCGGCGTCCGGCACATTCTGCCGGGCGGACTTGATCATATCCTGTTTGTGCTGGCCCTGTTTCTGGCCGCCGCCGGTCTGCGCAGTCTTGTGCTTCAAATATCTGTCTTCACCGTGGCCCACACGGTCACCCTCGGCCTGACCGCCGCAAGGGTGATCGAACCGCCGCCGGCCATTGTCGAACCGCTGATTGCCCTGTCCATAGCCGTAGTCGCACTTGAGACCCTGTTCAGGGCGGAGCAGGAGCGCTGGAAGTTTTTGATTATTTTCGGGTTCGGGTTGTTTCACGGCATGGGCTTTGCCGGATTCGTTCGCGAGATCGGCTTGCCGCCGGAGCAGTTCTGGCCGTCACTGATCGGGTTTAATATCGGCGTGGAAATCGGTCAATTATCCGTGGTCCTGGCCGCAGCCTTACTGTGTCGGCCCGTAAGGCAGGCCCTGGCGCAGACGAACATACCCTACAGGACGGCCGTGGTCGTTCCGGCCTCACTTGCCATTGCCATGACCGGCCTGTGGTGGTTCGTGACCCGCAGCCTCGGCCTTTAAGACCACACAGCCCGGAACACCAAAGCCTAGCCGCCAAGGTCCTGCAGGCCGCGTATTTCCAGCAGGGGATCAATGGAGGGGTCTTTACCGCGAAAATTCCGGTAAAGCTCATCAGCCTCACGCAGACCGCCGGACTCGTAAATCCAGACCTTCAACCTGTCGGCAAGCTCGGGATCATAAATATCACCTGCCTCCAGGAAGGCCGTGAAACCGTCGGCATCCAGAATTTCGGACCAGAGATAGGCATAATACCCCGCCGAATACCCACCGGCAAAAATATGTGAGAAGTATTGCGAGCGATAGCGCGGCTCAATCTCCGGCGGCAGCCCGTAACTTTCCAGCACCTGTTTTTCAAAGGCCCGCGCATCCGTTATGTTCGCCGCCTCCTGCGGGCTTAATTTATGCCAAGCCAGATCCAGAAGCGAGGCGGCAATGAACTCCGTGGTTTTGAAGCCCTGATTGAAAGTCGATGCGGTTCGCATTTTTTCGACCAGTTCGCCGGGAATAACCTCGCCTGTCTCATAATGTCTGGCATATTCGGTCAGAACGTCTTCCTGACCCGCCCAGTGTTCCAGAATTTGCGCCGGAAACTCGGTATAATCCCGGGGGCCGTCCACACCGGAAAAATTCTCGTAACGGATCCGGGTCATCAACCCGTGCAGACCATGTCCGAATTCATGGAATAATGTTTCAACCTCGGCAAAACGCATCAGGGTCGGCTCACCCTCCGGCGGCGGCGTCAGGTTCATGTTATTGGTCACAAGCGGGCGAATACGGTTGCCGTCAATGTCGGACGCATCCCGGATGGTGTTCATCCAGGCCCCGCCGCGCTTGGAGTCCCGTGCGTACATGTCAATCATGAACAGGCCGAGATGCTCTCCGTCCGCATCCCTGACATCAAACGCGGTCGCAACCGGATTCCACACAGGGGTTTCGACTTCCTGAAATGTGATCCCGAACAGTTTGTTCGCCATACCAAAGGCGCCCTCAAGCACGGCACTCAGCTCAAAATAAGGCGCAAGGGCTGCATCATCAAATGCGTAACGGTCCTGGCGCACCCGTTCGGCATAATGCCACCAGTCATGCCCTTCGGCCTTGAAATCATCGCCATCGGATCTGATCAGGGACTGGATATCGGCAAGTTCCTGCCTGGCGCGCTCCAGACCCGGACGCCAGACCCGCAGCAGAAACTGTTCCGCCGCTTCGGGCGTTTTGGCCATGCGGACTTCCAGCTGATAATGGGCATGGGATTCATAGCCCATCAACTGCGCACGTTCAGCCCGCAGCTGTGCGATTTCAATCGCAATCGGGCCGTTGTCATTCCCGCCGCCGGACGCCCGCAGGCGATAGCCGTCAAACAGTTTCCGGCGCAGCTCCCTGTTGGTGGACTGGGTCATGAATGTCTCAAACGGTGACCGGTTCAGACCCACAACCCATGCGTCCTCACCATCCACCCTGATGGCTGACTTGAAGCTTTCACTCAATCCGCCCAGATCTTCCGGATCTGTGATTTTGAGCTTGAAACCGGTGGTGGCCGCCAGCAGATTCTGGGCGTATTTCGTGGTCAGGAATGACAGCCTTTCGTCGATTTCCGCAACCCGCGCCTTGGTGTCCGGATCAAGATTTGCACCGGCGCGAATAAAATCCCGGTAGGTCAATTCGAGCAGACGCGCATCCTGTTCATCAAGAGCAAGGCTGTCCTTTTGCCCGTAGACGGTTTTGACACGATCAAACAGAGCCTCGTTAAACTGGATTTTATTATATTCACGGGTCAGCATCGGATAGATTTCCGCCTCAAGGGCGCGCAAAGCATTGTTTGCATCCGTAGCTGTCACATTCGCGAACGTACCAACGACTTTGTTGAGCTGCCGGCCGGCCTTGTCCAGTGCGACGATGGTGTTATCAAAGTCCGGCGGCGCTTCATTGTCGGCAATCGCATCAACTTCCCCGCGCAACTCAAGAATCCCGGCCTTGATTGCGGGCATATAATGATCATCCTCTATGTCTGCGAAAGGCGGGACCCCGTAAGGTGTGTCCCAAACCTCCAGAAACGGATTGTCGGCAAGTTCCGCTTCGGTCACCGTGATCCCGTCTTCCGCTTCGGTCACCGTGATTCCGTCTTCCGCTTCGGTTACCGTGACTTCGTCTTCCGCTTTGGTCGCCGTGACGTCGTCACCGGCCTGCCGGTGGCCGCCGTCGCCGCATGCAGCCAGGACCAAAGCCAGGGCCGTGACCGCCGTTGTGATTGTAAATGTCTTCATCTTTTTCTCCAGTTATTGCCGGATTACGCATGTTTCGTGGGATTGCCAGCAGCAACCCCGTATCAGGTTCACGCCTCCCTGTCATTAAAAAAACGCCCCGTCACACCTGCATTTCGGTCTGGTCGTCTTCCCGTCTGTTCCGGGTTGTGGAGGCCACCCACGTGATCTCCGACCACACACTGACCATGTTGTTATAGGGCATGGCCGCCGCCGCGTCCTGTCGT
>JACOMS010000031.1 GCA_014324115.1 Hyphomonadaceae bacterium | reverse complement strand
GGTGTGAACCATTGGATGCCGCCATTCCAATAGCCGGGCACTGAAGTGTCAGGGGTGCCGCCCCCGATAATCTCCACCACCTCCCCCAGCCGCTTCACCTGCCACGGCGGGGCGTCCCGGAACTCGGGAAAGCGCAAGGCCGGAACCGGCCCCTCGGGCCTGTCGTCACCGTTCTTCATAAGCTTCCGGCCCCGAAATCCCCTGCCCTTTTCGCCCTGCGGCGCAGAAGCGGGATGAGGTCCTGTATCAACTCCGGCTCCCTTGTCTGCACATGTTCCATGATGCGGTGTTCGGACGTAGAATACAATGTCAAACTGTGGCCGGATCTGGCGGGTGACTCCTGCTTTTCAAAGCGGCGGCGGCGAGTTCAGGTAAATTCGCAACAGTCCTTCACCTGCAATAATCATTTATTCTTTGGTGCCATATGGTTTTGCGCCCTGGCGGCGAATTTCATGGATTGGTGTCCACTGCTGTCATGCTCGCCCTGCCCGGCCGGGTCGAGGATCGCGTCCCAATGCCCGGCGACATTTTCGGCTGTCCGGTCCTGCGGCAGCAGGTAGATGCCGTTCGTCTCATAAATCCTGGTCGCGGCATAGCTACCACCCCCTGCGCACAGGATTGTCCGGTTCGGCGCATCGTCACAGACGAGGTAAACAAGCCCCGCCGATACACTTTCCACAGGGAACAAATCAAGGGCCTCTTCGGGGAACAGACCCTTGGTCATGCGTGTGCCCGCGATGGGAGAAAGCGCATTAACACGGATGTCATATTTCGCGCCCTCAAGGCACAGTGTATTCATGAACCCGACCACACCGGCCTTGGCCGCACTGTAATTGGCCTGCCCGAAATTCCCGTACATGCCGGAGGAGGAGGTCGTAACAACAATGCGCCCGAACCTGTTTTCACGCATATGATTCCATACGGCCCTGGTACACACGGCCGTGCCGATCATGTGAACATCCGTTACGAGGCGGAAATCGGACATTTCCATTTTGGAAAAGCTCCTGTCGCGCAGAATACCGGCATTATTGACCAGTATGTCAACTTTGCCCCATTTTGAAATGGCTGTGTCGACCATGGCCCGGACTTCACCGGCTCTCGTAACATTGGCACCGTCAGCCACGGCTTCGCCACCCAGCGCTTCAATCTCGGCCACAACCTGATCGGCCATGGCCATACTCCCGCCCTCACCGCGGACATCCCCGCCCAGGTCATTGACAACGACTTTCACACCGCGCCTAGCCAGTTCAATGGCATGAGAGCGGCCCAAACCTCCCCCCGCCCCCGTCACAATCGCGACGCGATTCTTAAATTCTACAGGCATGTTTTCCTCTCAAACCCATGCGACTCCGAACAGGCCCGCAGCACCCATACCGCCGCCAACCCGCATGTCCGGAGTCTGCACCACGGAGACGCCCCCGACACGACCGCAGGTCACACGGCTTCCCTCATAGCACTCTCCTTTCAGGCCGCAACCCGATACCGGCACCGTACGCGCATGGTTGCATACGGAATTGGCGAATGAAGTTCAAGACCGGCTTTGCACCTTGCCTGTTTCGGACTCCCTGCCAAACCGGAGAATGGCCAGACCGACAATCCAGGCGACCCACTTTTCGACAACTTCCGCAACAGGACCGTCAATATAGTAGGCCGCAACTGCGGTCAGAAACCCAGCCAGCATGGCAAAAAGTCTGAATTCGGACCGCACCTGCCAGCCGAGACACCTGGTCAGTATGATTGGGCCAAACGCAGCCCCCAGAGCCACCCAGGCAAACAACACGCGAGAGAATATATCTCTCGGCAGATAAAGCGTCATCAGTACGGCAAAAACAGCTACAGCACCCATGGCGACACGCCCTGTCAACAGGGCCCGCTTCGGGTTTTTCCAGCGAAAACCTGCATCCCGGGAAATGGCCGAGGCCGCGGCGAGCAACAAACTGTCCACGGTGGACATCACGGCGGAGAGTACCGCGGCAATCACGACGCCCGCCAACACAGGCGGGAGGAATTGTCCGGCAGCAACAAAGAACAGACTCTCTCCTCCTGCCTCAATCTCCATGGCGCGGGCAGACAGGGCGAGCCAGACAAGGCCCGTATAGATGATAGCACCCCATCCGATTGTGATGGCTGCCCCACGAAGGCGCGCTGATCGGCTCTCCACCGCCATGATACGGTTCAGGAGTTGCGGCTGTCCCAGTGCGCCCAGACCTGTGCCAAGCAGCCCCAGAGCCAAACCAACGCCGACAAAGCCGACCGACTCTCCCGTCAAACTGAAAAAACCTGCCGTTTCATTGGCGGATAATGTTGACAGGACATTACCAATCCCCCCTGCACTCGCCAAAGTCACCATGGGCACCAGAATGCAGCCTATCCCCATGATGCAGGCCTGTATCGCATCCGTAATTGACGCGGCCCAAAACCCGCCGAGCAGGCAGTAGACAACGATAATCGTGGCCCCCAGAAGGATGGCTTCCGCGCTCTCCATATGGAAGACTGAGGAAAAAGCATTCCCGGCCGCCTGAAACTGACTGGAAATATAAAAAACAAAGCAGAACAGAATCATCGCCGCCGCAGTGAGGCCGATCATGCGCTTCATACGGGCCGAGGCGTCTGTCGCCATGAAATCGACGATTGTAACATGACCTCTATGTCGTGTTTCGTCATTCAGGCGCGGCCCCATCACGATCCAGGTCAATACGTAGCCGCCAAAAATACCAGGCAATAACCAGAGCGCAATCAGCCCGCGAGAAAACAATATACCCGTAAAACCCAGCAGAACCCAGGCGGAACTGGTAGAGGCGGCGTAGGACAGCCCGGCTGTCCAGGCCCCCAGGCCCCGTCCTCCCCCGATAAAGAAATCGGCTTCATTTTTGACTCGCTGTGAGGCCCAAAACCCAACTCCCAGAAGCAGAACCTTATAGCCCACAAGAACAATAATGATGGTCAGGTTTTCCGTCATGCCCGGAGGCTATCATTTTGGAAGGCCCGAGGGCAATCACCTGGGGCCACAACCTGTTCCGGGCGCATTTTATTTTATCTGAAAACTTTTCTTGACAAAATGGCGAACATATAAAGAATAGAGAGTGAAACAGTATTTTTTCGAGGTGATTCGATGTTGACAAAAAGACAGAAAGATTTGCTGACGGTGCTGGATCGTGAGATCAAACGCACAGGCGTCACTCCGTCCTACAACGAAATGAAAGACGCCCTTGGACTCGCGTCCAAGTCAGGCGTCTACCGTTTGGTCAGGGCATTGGATGAGCGAGGCTTTATCCGCCGCCTGCCCGGTAGGGCCCGTGCCATTGAAGTCGTGAGGTTGCCGACAGAAGTATCGTCCCATGCCGCTCCACCGGTTGCGGCCAATGACAGTGTCGAGGTGCCCCTGCGGGGCAGGATTGCCGCCGGCGTACCCGTAGACGCTATAGAGCAGCAGGGTGAGGCGTTCGTTGTGCCGAACAATATGCTGGGGCACGGAGAGCATTTCGCGCTCGAAATCGAGGGCGAGTCAATGAAGGATGCGGGCATTCTGGACGGTGATGTCGTCATCGTCAGACAGGCGGATACGGCTCTTGATAACGACATTGTCGTCGCCTTGGTTGACCGGGAAGAAGCCACTCTCAAGCGTCTGCGCAAGTCCGGCGAGCAGCTCGAACTCATCTCTGAAAACCCGGATTTTGAAACCCGTGTGTTTGGCCCCGACCGTGTCGAGGTTCAGGGAATTCTGGTCGGGTTGGTGCGGCGGTATCATTAGCCTTTTTCTGCCCAGGGTCGGGCGCGGCGACCGGGGGGATTGGCTGGTACGGTTTTGATTTCGTCATCACGGAATCGAAGATGCAGGGCGCCGCTTTCGGACAGCTTAACGGTATCGAACAGCCTGGCTTGGCATTGCCGACGGATTGACGTTCCCGCAGGCCTGCCCATCATCACGACAATGTCACTGTTTGCGCATGCATCGGGCAAAGCCTCAGGCCGGTTCAGGAATGCCAGGGTGATACCGTTGCGATTCATCACGCATCCTGTACTGTCACACCGGGTCGTGGGGCTCTCTGCCAGGGGTGAAAACCGGATGTTTGGTCGGCCCAGACTTTCGGCAAATACGTCGCGTCCGAAGCCGTCCCTCCTTCTGTCCGGGTGGAGCAGAAGCGTGTCCTGTTCATGAATGGCAATAGCCGGATGTGTGGAAATCCGCATGTCAGGTTGCCCTGTTGTCATCCACAGGAACAAACCTGTACCCATTAAAACAACACCAACCGCGCGGCCTGTTACATGACCCAGGCAAAGGATGAGAAATCCTCCGACAAACACGGCCATGACCGTCGCGCCAGCCTGATGAAAGTATTTCACCGCACCGGGCCAGGACGAAACAAAGTTCGCCACCCACAAGATCACTTCCAGCCCCAACCCCATGACGCGAAGCGGGACAGATTCCAATCCGAACGGCAAGGCCGCGTAGACCAGCAGCGCCACGGGCATGACCCAGAATGTGAATATCGGCATGGCAAGAAGATTACCCGCCAACCCGAATGTCGCCATGCGCTTGAAATGATAGGCCGCGAAGAACCCGGTGGCAGATCCCGCGACCAGACTGGTCACAGACAGGGAAGAAAAACCATGTCCAAATCTCGACAGCACAGAGCGCGGACGGACCAGACTGCGATGCCGGTCCCATATTTGATAGACTGCGATGAGCGCCGTGACAGCTGCAAAGGACATCTGAAACCCGACGGAAACCAGAGCTTCAGGATGCAGCATCAATGTGACAAGCGCCGCTATGGCCACTGACCGCAGTGAAAATGCCCGCTGATCCAGAATGACCGCCATAAAGACGACCAGGGCCATGATGTAGGCGCGTTGCGTCGCGACACTCGCCCCCGACAGAATCAGATATGCTGTCGCAGCCAGAATCCCAATGCAGGCGGCAGGCTTGCGCACATCAAATCGCCGTGACAACGGGATGAAAAGCGCCAGCAGAAATGTAAAAACGAAATAGAGGCTCCCTGACACAAGCCCCATATGCAGTCCGGAAATTGCGAGAATATGAGCGAGGCCCGACAGGCGAAGAGCTTCATTCTGCTGCTCCGGAATGTAAATCCGGATACCTGTCAGCAAGGCAACCTGCAACCCGGCTGTAGGTTCAGGGGAACCGTGTAAAATTCTGTCGGCAAGATCATACCGGAACTCCGAAATGCGTTGCCGGACCGCGTCCACCCGTGATATCCTATATGCCCTCGCCGCCTGCGGGTCGGCTATGGCATATCCATAGCCGCCGATTTGTTTGAAAAAGGCCGCACGAGCGCTATCATATCCCCCGGGTACAACCGGGTCCGGCGGGGCGGATAATCTGGCGCGCACCTTGACAAAATCACCCGCAGAAAATGTTTCGGAACTGACCCGGATGCGCACATAATTCGGCCACTCCTTTGGTGCAGGATCATCCATTTCAGTTACGCTGATAACCCAGCGCAAACGATTGCCGGATTTTTCGACATGCTTGATCCAGCCCGTGACCGTGTAGCTTCGTTCATAATCCGGCAAGACGGGGGCCTTTGTGTCCGACGTATGCCATGCGCTACAGGCTATTCCCAGAGACATCAAACAGGCGGCGATCAAACCCGGTTTAATCACATCCTTGTGGTGCAGGAGCCTAGCCATCAAGGCCAGAATGACTCCGGTTGATCCCGCAATACGCCAGTCAGGCTCAAACGGAAGCATGAAATAAGTCGCGATGCCCGCCATCCACACAACCACACCCCACTCAAACCGGCGGGCGGTGAACGTTGCGATTTCATCCGCCAAAACCCGCCGCACAAAGTCGGGAAAAAATAATTGATTGGGCGACGGGATTGTTCTGTCAATATCGGCAACCATGTGGGATATGAGCCACGAAATTCAGACAATGTCCAGAAATTGCAGTTTTCCATGACTCAATCAAAAGTTGTCACCCGCTTTGCCCCTTCGCCCACAGGATTCCTGCACATTGGCGGAGCGCGGACAGCCTTGTTCAACTGGCTTTTCGCCCGTCGCCACGGCGGCAAATTCCGTTTGCGGATTGAGGATACAGACAGCGCCCGTTCGACATCCGAAACCACACAGGCTATCCTGAATGGCATGGCATGGCTGGGTCTGAATTATGACGGCGATGTCGTTTATCAAAGCCGCCGTGCCGACCAACACACCGCCGTTGCACTCCATATGCTCGAAAAAGGTGCCGCCTATCGGTGCTACTGCACGTCGGAAGAACTTGAGGATTTACGCAAACAATACCGCGAACAGGGTATCGCCTTGCGCTCGCCTTGGCGGGATGCATCAATCATTGATACACCGGACAGGCCCTATACGGTTCGTTTTCGCGTACCTGACGGACAGACCTCCATTCATGATCAGGTTCAAGGCGGCATCACCTGGGAGAACGATCAGTTTGATGACCTTGTCCTGCTGCGCACCGACGGGACGCCCACCTACATGCTTGCTGTAGTTGTGGATGACCATAATATGGGCGTGACCCACATTATTCGCGGCGATGACCACCTGATCAATGCGGGGAAACAAAGTCTGATATACAAGGCGATGGGATGGGATATCAGCGCCTGGGCCCACCTCCCCCTTATCCACGGCCCGGACGGCAAAAAACTCTCCAAACGTCACGGGGCGCCCGGCGTCGAAGCCTACCGGGATATGGGATATACAGCAAGCGGCCTACGTAACTACCTCCTGAAGCTCGGCTGGTCACATGGCGATCAGGAAGTGTTCCTGGGTGATGAAGCGCAGCACCTGTTTGATCTGGGCAGCATCAATGCAGCACCGGCCCGGCTGGATTCCGATAAAATGGGTTATATCAATGGACAGCATGTCATGGCCATGGATGATGATCGTTTTTTGGCAGATGTTCGCCCGTTCATCAAGGATGCCCACGGCAAGCCCCTTACAGAGGCACAATCACGAGCCTTGGCGCGGGCTGTCAAGACTCTGAAACCGCGGACAAAAAACTTCAGGGACGCAGCCGCGCAGGTCGCCTATATTTTACTGGAACGCCCGTATGAAATCACTGGCAAAGCCGCCGTATCCCTGAAAAAAAGTGACGTGATCGACCATTTGGACGCCTTGATTCTGGACCTCGACTCGATAAAGTCCGGAGACTGGTCGGTGGATACTCTCCACGATCGTATAAATTTTTGTGCCGAACGTCACAGTATGGGGTTTGGTAAAATCGGGCAGCCTGTGCGTGCGGCACTGACGGCTGGACATCCGGCGCCGGATTTGTCACAAGTGCTGTTTGTTTTGGGGCGGAATGAAACACTGGCCCGGTTACGGGATGCCGTCAGGGATTTTGGACGACAGAACCGAAAAGAGAGAGGGTGGAAAATGAAAAGCAAAATTAAACAGACCGGCACGGCCACGCTCATAATAGAGAACGAGGGCTATGATCTGCCGGTTTATTCCGGTTCCATGGGCCCTCCCGGGATTGATGTCCGATCTCTCTATAAACAAACCGGGCATTTCACCTTTGATCCCGGCTACACCTCCACCTGCTCAGCAGAGTCGCAGATCACATTCACCGACGGCAGCGAGGGACAACTCCTGTATCGCGGTTATCCCATCGAACAACTGGCCGAAGAGTCCACATTTCTTGAAGTGGCATACCTTCTGATCAACGGCGAATTGCCGGACCACAACGCATATCACAAATTTGAAAAAATAATCACCAGGCACACCATGTTACACGACTCCATTGAGCAATTCTTTCGGGGTTTCCGGCGGGATGCCCACCCTATGGCAATGATGTGTGGCACCGTCGGCGCACTGTCGGGGTTCTACCACGATGACGACGCGCATACAACGGTCAACGAAGCCAGGGACATGGCCATTTACCGCCTGATTGCCAAAATTCCGACCATTGCGGCGCGGGCCTATAAATATTCCATTGGCCAGCCAAGAGTATATCCAAACAATTCCTTATCTTACGCAGAAAATTTCATGCACATGTGTTTCTCGGTCCCGGCGGAAAAATACCGGATCAGCCCGGTAGTCGTCCGTGCCATAGACAAAATTTTTATCCTGCATGCCGATCACGAACAAAACGCTTCGACCTCGACCGTGCGCATGGCCGGATCTTCCGGAGCAAATCCCTATGCCTGTATTGCAGCAGGCATAGCCTGTCTTTGGGGACCCTCACATGGCGGTGCGAACGAGGCCTGTCTCAATATGTTGCGTGAGATCGGAACTGTCGACCGCATCCCGGAATTCATAGCCCGCGCCAAAGATCGGTTTGACCCGTTTCGGCTGATGGGTTTTGGTCATCGTGTGTATAAAAATTTCGACCCGCGTTCCCGGGTTATGCAAAAAGTGGCACACGAAGTGTTGGATGAACTGGATCTGAATGACCCCATTCTGAATGTGGCCAAAGAACTTGAAAAAATTGCGCTCGAGGACGAGTATTTCGCCGGGAAGAAACTCTATCCGAATGTTGATTTCTACTCCGGTATTGTGCTCAATGCGCTCGGTTTTCCGACTTCCATGTTCACCGTCCTGTTTGCCCTGGCCCGGACTGTGGGCTGGATTTCACAGTGGAACGAGATGCTCGAAGACCCGGGCCAGCGTATCGGGCGTCCAAGACAGCTGTATTCCGGGGCGACGTCGCGGGATTACGTTCCAGTCAGCAACCGATAATATCCAGAACAGCACTGGCAGCACGAATACTCGCTTTGCCGCCTTCACCCTGCATCTTTGCGGTTTGTGCGATCAGCCTTGCAGAGTTGATTTGTTGCCGGGTTATATCACGATAGGCCAAAGCCGCATCCGATATGGCTCCGACAGTTGCCCGATGCTGGACGAATTCCGCCATAAGCGGCGCATCGGCGGCGATGTTTACGATCGAAATATACTCTGGCCTGAACAGGAACCGCGCGATCTGAAAGGTCAATGGCGCCAGTTTATAGGCGACAACGGTCGGTACGCCCGCACATGCCAGCTGCGTCGTGACCGTTCCGGAACAGGCAATCGCAAGATGCGACGCCGCCATAAGATCAAGTTTGTCTTCTTCGTTCAAAAGATTTACAGGAGAACTGTCAGGTAACTTCTCCATGAGACGTTCCCGCACAGACTGGACGACGACCGAAAACAGCCTGGCTCCGTCCATGCCGCCCGCTGTTCGCAAGGCTGCAGCGTGCAGAACATCAAAAATCCGTTCGATTTCTGACAGGCGACTTCCAAACCAGACAGATATTACCGGCGCGTTTCCAATCCCGTGCCGCAGACGAAAACCGTCCGCGTCACCGGACCGGTAATCCGTATCAAACACCGGATTGCCGACATATGTCACAGACAGACCGTCAGATTCAAAATAGGGAGCATCAAAGCTGTGTATTGTCAGAAGATGATCAACGGCATTCGCGAGTATCTTTGTCCGCCCTCTGCGCATCGCCCAGACCTGCGGGGCCACATATTTGACGATCTTTCCCCGATATCCCGCCTTGCGCAAACCCTTGGCAACACGCAGCGTAAAACCCCAGCTATCAATTAAAACAACCGCATCAGACCGCTTGGCCGTGATCAAATTCACGGCTTCGTGCACTTTTTTCACGACTGTCGGATAGACCTTGAGAGCCTCGACAAATCCTAAAATGGAGAGCGGGGAAATATCATAGTCCGAACCCACACCCGCCCCTGCCATGGCGGTGCCGCCAATACCGTGAATCTCCAAATCCGGGTCAAGTTTCCGGAGCTCCCGTACCAGCCCTTCACCCAGACTGTCCCCCGAGCGTTCGGCGGCGACAATAAAGACTGAACGGGTCACGAAGTGTTTGTCGGGATCCCGACAATGAACAGACCCGCAGCATCCGCCGCTGCGATAACGGCGTCCCTGTCGATCACGAAACAGCGTCCGGCTTCGGCGACGATCCCTGCAAGCCCGCCTTCTGCAGCCAACCTGACAGTCTCCACTCCCATGGTCGGGAGATCGACGCGAATTTCCTGTCCAGGTTTGATCATTTTGGCCAAAACACCTGCACGTTCGGATCGGGAGCCGCGAATATCCGGAGGCAGGGCGGAAATACGCGACAGCATGGCATCCGTCCCTTCCTGGGCCTCGACAGCCAAGACCAGGCCCCGGCAGACCACGGCCCCCTGACCTATATCCAATGCCCCGATGGTTTGTGCCATTTTACAGGCTTTTTTGACATCGTCGCGGTGGGTGAGCGTAAGCCCGACTGATCCCAAATGACCTTCAGGCAGGAGCAGTTCGCTGACAATATCCTGCGGTGAGACGATCTCGAACCCGTCATGTTCAAAGGATTCGAGGATAAGGCTGAGGAGCGCATCATCACCTTCACGAGCCGCTGCCAGGGCTTTGGGAAGATATTTCATCGTCTTCCAGTCCGGCTTGAGCGTTTTGAAATCCGGGCGTGACACATTTCCTGCAAAACAGACATGGGTGCAATCATTCTTGCGGAACGCCCTGGTCATGCCGCCAAACTCAGCCAGTCCGAATGTATCACCATCCGCATCAAAATCCGCAGGATTACCGAAGCCCTTCAGCGCCGCAATATAGATTTCATGCCCGGCAGCTCTCGCGCCCCGTTCAACATGGCGCGGCAGGGCACCTGATCCGGCGACAAGAGCAATTTTCACGATTTCAGATGTCCGGCATGCAGATATTACGCTTATCCTGGGTCCGGATAAATTCGACGATCTGCATGACTTCAGGGTTATCGGCATAAATACGTGCAACGACCTCAAGACGCCCGGCAAAAATTCCTTCGCGGGCAAACAGGAGACGGTAGGCTGCCTGCAGGTCACAAATTGTCCGGTGCTCAAATCCCCGACGCTTGAGCCCAATAATGTTAAGACCCGCGAGATGGGCCATATTACCGACGACAGAACCGAACGGAATGACATCTGTCGTCACCGTCGCCATGCCGCCGACAAAGGCGTGAGTCCCGATGCGTGTATGCTGATGAATGGCACATAACCCACCGAGAATAGCGTGATCGCCAATTGCCACCGCTCCACCAATCTGCGCGCCGTTGGAAATCACGACATTATTTCCCATGATCCCTTCATGAGCCAGATGGGTGCCGACCATCATGTAACAATCATTTCCGATAAAGGTGTCACGACGTCCGGCGTCTGATCCGGGATGGATATTCACCAGTTCACGAAACACGTTCCGTTCACCAATGATTATACGTACATCTCCGCCCCCGTGTTTGAAGTCTTGAGGTGGGTGTCCTATGGAAACAAAGGGATAAAGCTCGCAGTCGGCACCAATCTTCGTATCTCCGGCCAGACTGACCTGGCTGACAAGGCGAACATTTTTGCCAAGTTTAACATTCGGGCCGACGACACAGAGCGGGCCAACGTGCACTCCTTCGGCCAGTTCAGCCTTGGGATCGACATGGGAGGATGGATCAACATAAACAGTCATGGTGACCATTTACCTGAAATCTATCCGGGCAGCTGTGAAATCAACCGTTGCAACAGTTTGCCCGTTTTCGCTAACCGTACCGGAATATCGAAAGAATGGGCCCCTCTGCTTTACGATGTCAGCTTCGACGGTCAGTGTCGTGTCAGGATGAACAGATTTTTTGAATTTGGCCGATTCAACACTGGAGAAGGCCATGAATTTGCCCTTTGACACCTGGCCCGTCATTTCAGTCAAAAGTGCGCCAGCCTGAGCCACAATTTCAATCATCAAAACACCGGGCAATATGGGCCTCTCCGGAAAATGGCCGACAAAATGCGGGTCAGCGGCAAGAATATCCGACTCGGCAATAATTTTATTACTCCCGCAACACAGAACGCGGTTCAGGAACAGAAAGGGGTAACGATGCGGTATGTAGGCTTTTATTTCCGCTTTTGATGTGGGAAGCTGCATCCTATTTCCTGATCAACTTGCGCTGTGCGGCGAATATTTTCATCTGTTCGCGCCAAGGCATGGCAGGCGTTCCGCCCCAGACTTCGCCGGCTGGGACATCTTTCATCAATCCAGCCGACGCGGCAATCTGCGCGCCGTCACCGATATTCAGGTGATCGGCCAAACCGACTGAACCGCCCATGCGTACATTCCGGCCAATGTGACAGCTGCCGGAAATCCCGACACGTCCGGCAAGAATTGTGCCTTGGCCGACAAACACATTGTGGGCAATCTGACACAGATTATCGATTTTGACCTGATCTTCGATAATCGTGTCGCCCAGAAAACCCCGATCTACACAGCTTTGTGAGCCTATGAACACATCATTCCCGATTATAACCCGGCCAATGTGCGGAAGTGTGAGAAGTTTTGTGCCGTCCGTATCCGCGCCAAACCCCTCCGAGCCGATGACGGCACCGGATTTTATCCGGCAGTTTTGTCCGATCCTGGCGGCCTGAATACTGACATTCGCGCCTATGTGCGTGCCGACACCGATTTGGACGCCCGGCCCAATATACGTTCCGGGGCCGATATGGACATCCGCTTCGATGTGTACGCCTGAGCCGATGACAACGGTCGGATGGAGACGAGCCGCGGATGCAACATCCGGGCGAATTCCCTCCGTATCCCATAATTTGGGGGTTGCAAACCTCGCAATGACCTTGGCAAAAACGGTGCGCGGACGGGCTGTGACAAGCGGCATGATACGCGCAGCCCCGATTGCCTCAGCCAGGTCCTGGATGACAAGGCAGGCCGTGGCCTGCGCAGTCTCAATATCCTTGCGGTAAGCCCGACCGGACAGGAAAGAGATATGCCCCGGCTGTGACCGGGCGAGAGGTGCCGGAGCCGTAATTACCTTCCCCAAAAGTTTTTTGCCCTCCGGTATTCGGACATCACTCCCGGCAAGTAAATCTTTGAGGGAGAAAGGGCCGTCGACGTGGTAATATCTTGCGTCAATCATGCGCGTGGCCCCCGGTTGCCCCGCGGGGCTTATTGTGCGCGCGGAATCCGCTCACGCGTGATGGGTACAGTCGTCATTTGCGAATTCAAACGCGAAAGAACCGTGTCCGTTATATCTACAGCACCGGAAACGTAGACAACCGTTGCGTTCTTGTCCAGCACGACATCGGCACCACGCTCTACGGCCACCTGGTCAATAATTTCCCTCACTTTTCCGGCAATCGCGGCGTAAGTCTTCTGCTCTGTACGTTGAAATTCAACGGATTTGATTTTTAGTTCCTGCTCCAGCCTGGCCTCACCCTGTTGGACGTCTTTCATGACCTGTTGCAAATCCGGACGAGCCTGCAGGGTTTGATTGATCTCTGCCAGTGTCTTCTTGCCCTCAAAGGCTGTATTGAGTGTCTGGGTCTTGCTTTGATATGGTGAGGCTTGCGTTTTTAACTCAGACTCCATGGACTTCTCGATAGCACTGAGTTGCGTCCCTGCATATTTTCCGACAATGGAATCCCTGACAACCTTGGCAGTGTCGACCACCAGAACCCTGGATTGGGCCATCGCCGCGGACGGCATGGCAATGATGGCCACACTGATGAACATTGCGATACGGAAAAATATGTTAAGCATGATCAAAACCTCGTTCGTGTCGTAAATTGGAAAAATTGCCGCTCATCATAATCATACTTGATAAGCGGCTGAGAGAAATCAAACCGGATAGGCCCAAACGGCGAGTCCCAGAAAACACTGGCGCCAACCATAGCACGTATGGATAATTCATCAACAATAAAGTCTCCGACAACATCATTGTCCGGTGTGGCCGGAGTCTGAAATTGTTTGAACTCTTCATCGAGCAGACCTACAGTGCCGGCTTCAATAAACAAACTCCCCAAAAGCGTACTGATTCCAAGTGGGAAACTGACTTCGGATGAAGCGAGAGCATAGGCATTGCCCCCCAGAGAATTCCGGCGCACGGTACGGGTGAAGTCATCTGATGTATCGTCAGGTGTCCCGTTGTTGTCATTTACCCTTCGCATAAGCCGCGGGCCGATACCGGCAGTGTCGTATCCGCGGAAATCGAAATTCCCCTTGAAGAAGCGGTTATTAATCTGAACGGGTTCGCCGCCCCAACCGGTAATATACCCCCCGGCCAGGGTGGCGCTGGCAATCACGCCCGGTATAAGCCCGCGATAAATATTACCGCGCAGGTCTGTGCGCAGATACTGTACGTCCCCGCCTGCGCCTGCGAAGTCCTGGCTGAAACGGAAATCAAAACCGCGGGTCGGTGTAATCGGGTCATTGCGGCGATCCCAGTTGAATGTATAGCCCAGAATGGACGAGATTCTCTCATCATAGGGCTGCCTGGTCTGCGGATCGCAAAGACTGGATGTGGTGACCCGGAGCTCGGTTGCGCTGCACGTTCCGACAGGGACTTCGATATTTTCCTGACGCAGTGAATATCGAACCGTGAATGTACTGTTCTCGGTTAGCGGAAATCCAAGACTGACCTGGGCCCCGCGGCGGCTTTGGCGGAAACTGGCTTCATCAAGAAAGTCCAGGGTGACATCGAAAATTTCGATACCTGCAGCCAGGTTTCGACTCAGAAACCGCGGCTCGGTAAACCGCAGATCAATCTCGCGCCGGTTTGAACTCGCCCTGACAACAAAACGCAGCAACTGCCCGCGACCGCGCAGGTTGCGTTGCGTTATCGACAAATCAGCAAGAAATGCGTCGGCGGAGGAGAAACCGGCACTGAAGGAGAGCTCACCTGTTGGCTGTTCCGTCACCTGCACCTCAACGATGGCGCGGTCGGGCGAGCGACCCGGCTTTTCCACAATTTCGACTTCCTCAAAGAACCGCAAAGCCCGAATGCGATTGCGCGAACGATCAAGCAGGATGCGGTTAAAGGCATCGCCCTCGGCCACCTCCATTTCGCGGCGGATAACATAATCCAGTGTTGTGGTGTTCCCCAAAATATCAATACGTTCGATGTAAACACGCGGGCCCTCGACAATGTTGAACACCAGATCAACGGTTTTTGTGTCCCGGTTGCGGCGAATATCCGGCTGGATATCGACGAACGCGTATCCTGATGTTCCGGCAGCGAATGTCAGGCTGTCTATGGCATCCTCGACTTCGCTGGCCTTGTAAAGATCACCCGTTTCGATACCGGCAATGCGTGTCAGCAGTTCCTCATTCATGATTTCCAGTTCGGTTTCAACCGAAATCTCGCCCCAGAAGTACTCCTCGCCTTCATCAATTGTGAAGGTGATGTAGAAATCTTCATGATCCGGCGTCAGCTCGGCTACAGCCGAAATCACGCGGAAATCGGCAAAGCCCCGGTCGGTGTAGAATTTTCGCAGTTGTTCACGATCATACTCCAGACGGCCCGGATCGTAATTATCGTTTGAGGAAAAGAACTTCCACCAGACGGATTCGGCAGTCGCAATCTCGCCGCGCAGTCGACGGTCGGAAAATTCATTGTTACCGATAAAGTTGATACGTTTGACACCTGTGACAGGGCCTTCGGTAATCTCAAAAATCAGATCAACGCGATTTTGCGGTTGTTGAACGACTCTGGGATCAACCGTAGCTGCAAAACGACCGGACTGGCGGTAGAGTTCGATAATGCGTTGTACGTCGCCCTGCACATTGGAGCGCGTAAAAATAGCCCTCGGCTGCGCTTCTATTTCATCGGTTATTTTATCATCCTTGAGGGATTTGTTTCCCTCAAGGATGACCCGGTTAACAATCGGGTTTTCGACGACGCGGATCAGGACATTACCATCCCGCGGCTCAATCAGGATATCAGCAAACAATCCAGTCGCATAGAGGGTTTTGACCGATAGGTCGATACGCTCCGGACTGTACGGATCCCCCGGTGCAAACAGGAGATAAGACGCCACAGTACCGGCTTCCACCCGCTGATTACCCTGAACCTGTATTGTACGAATAATTGTCGGGACCTGGCCTGGTGCGGTTACCTCGCCCGACTCCTGAGCTGCAACCCCGCCGACCAGAAGCAGGAACATTACAATCAGACAGCCCACCCGAAGACTTTGCGGTTTTACCATATTCATTTGTAATTTTAACTGTCAGGAAAAAAGACTTCGGACATAACCAATATCGTTAATCGTGAGATATACCAGCAGTGCGATCAGACATGCAAAACCTATCCTGAATCCAAATTCCTGTTTGTCCCCGCTTAGCGGGCGCCCCGCCAGCGCCTCATAGCCATAGTAAAGCAAATGTCCACCATCAAGGGCGGGAATGGGCATTAAATTTGCGACACCCAAACCGACTGACAAGACTGCAGAAAGTGACAGAAGCATCCAGAATCCGGCGCTGATTTTTTCCCCAAGCGGGATGTCCATATTGGCAACATCAACAGCGGTCTTGCCTGTCATGGTCGCTATGCGAGTCGGCCCACCCAAGGCAGAACCGTCCTCGCGACCCTGAAAGATGCGTTTGATGTATGTGCCAGTCAAGGCAATCGTCCGGTAACACCGTTCGACCCCGTGTCCCAAGGCCGACAGAAGTGTATGATTATATTCAACGACATTGCCCTCGCCACCAATCTGCACGCCGATAGTTCCGATCTGGTTGACCCCACCCAGGAAGTCGCGGCGTTCTTCACGTTTCGGTGTGATTGTCAGGGTGATCACGTCACCGCCGCGGTCAATTTCTGTATTCAGTTCCACACCGCTCCTGAGCGCAACATAGGCCGTGAGGTCATCGGATTCACTTACGTCAGCCCCGTTCATTTTGAGAAAATGATCACCAATCCGTACACCGGCTTCGGCGGCGGCGCCGTCAGGGCGCACAGCTGTGACAACCGATTTCAGTTCCTGATGCCCCATTACGAGTGCAATTATCGCAAAAATCAGGATAGCCAGAATAAAATTGGCCATGGGCCCAGCCAGAACAATAAGGGTGCGCTGCCAGAGTGGCTTGAAGTGAAAACAGTTCCCCAGTGCATTATCACCGTAGCAAGCTTCAACGTTAGCCCTGATAGCTTCAAGCTTTTCCATATCCGGATGACTTGCTGCACCCGCGTCACCAAGAAATTTTACATAGCCGCCCAAGGGCCATCGTGAAATTGTCCACTCTGTGCCCGACTTGGCTGTCCATTTCATAATGGGCTTACCAAAGCCGATGGAGAACCGTTCAACCACCGTATTGAACATACGGGCGACAGAGTAGTGCCCCAGCTCGTGGAAAAAAACGAGAAAGGAAATGACAACCAGAAAGCTGACAATAAACAATATGGCAGACAGCAAAAATGACATCGTTAGCTGTTCCATCCCGGATGATTATGCAGCCTCTCGCAAGTCGGCGCTCCTTACGGCACGATTTGCCATGAACAGGGTACGGCTACAACAGACAAACATGCTGATCAGACCGTCACTGACGGCGGGTTGCCTGTTCCGTATGCAGTATTTAAACCCTCTTTGCAACGATAATCAATCACGTACCCTGATATTCATCGGTCGCATAAATGTTGCGCGTATCACCCGGGCCCCTGCCCATCAAGGCCAATGCAGCCCTCAGATGATGTCCCGGGTGATGTTTTGTTCAAGACCGTATGATCCGGGATGACAGGGCGGTGCAACAGACGCGGCCCTTTTTGTTGGTGCGGTCAGCTCCTGTATGTGATCAACAGGGATCAGAGTCTTCCGGGCCGCGGCGCCACCTGCCGCCATGCCGTCGGTCCCCATATCAACGCCGATGTCTCAACGCCGATGTCGACACGACCCGGCAGGGCGTACAGATACCGCGGGTCAAAGTCAGCTCCCCGATCACGGTGCCGCTGATGCTACACACATTCTGCCCGAAAATATCAAAACCGGCATCCGCGGTCCCGGCCGGGCACTTCGCTTCGCCTCAAATGGTTTGTCCTCAAATGGTTTGCATTGACTAATTTATGTAAAATACCGGTCCCAAACACTCATGACCAGAATAACCGCCACAAAGATCGGGGCTATATATCTTACAAAAACCATCAGGACATTACCCAAATTTTCACTTCCGCTCGAAAATTGTTCCTTGATGATGGTTTTACTCAGCCGCCAACCGGTGAAGAGAACCACCAGTAGAGCTGACATGGGCGCCAGAATCGGTGCCACCAACCCCTGATCGATGAACTTGAAGAAGTCTTGAGAGTATAATGAACCAAAACCCAGAGCGGTTATCGCAATACCCGTGAGAGCGGCGGCTTCGGCTTTGCCAATACCAAATTTTTCCGACACATAAGCTGTGGTCGGTTCCAGCAAAGATACAGATGACGTGATCGCAGCAAAAAACGCCAGGAAGAAAAAGGCAGCCCCTATATAGGCATGTTCTGCCAAGGCTATCGGCAAGGTCTGGAAAAATATCCCGGCACCCGCCCTGAAATCAAGTTCGTTTGAGAATACAATCGGGAAGATGGCCAAACCGGCGGTGACGGCGACGAGCGTATCAATCAGGCTGATACCGACGGCCGCTCGTGGAATATCAACATTTCCGGGCAAATAGGAGCCATAGGTAATCATGATCGCGTTACCGATGCCGATTGAGAAACAGGCCTGTCCAAGGGCCGAAATCATCACTTCCGGTGTAATCCTGGAAAAGTCCGGCGCGAACATAAACCCAAGAGCCTGTCCCGTGCCGCCACTCTCCATTCCGCTGAAAATCGAGTATAGGGCCAAACCGGCGAGCAGGATGAAGAAAAGCGGCATAAGCAATCTGGCTGATGTCTCAATACCCTTGTTAACTCCACGCGCCACGAGCCATGTGGTCAGTCCTGCAAAAATCAGGAAATAAGGCAGAACAGAAACAGGATTACCCACCATCGACGGGAACTTGGCTGCGATATCTCCGGCCGGGAGACCGGAAAATGAATTACCCAGAAATTTGACAAGGTAGTTCAGAACCCACGCCGCCACGACACAATAAAAACTGACGATCAAAAATGACGAGACCATGCCGAACCACGCTCCGGCACTCCAGCTTCTGGAGACGCCGCTGCGTACTGCGATATCCGCCTGCGAACCCACAGCGCTCGCAGCCTGCCC
This sequence comes from Hyphomonadaceae bacterium, assembly GCA_014324115.1. Lineage (GTDB taxonomy): Bacteria > Pseudomonadota > Alphaproteobacteria > Caulobacterales > Maricaulaceae > JACOMS01. The sequence continues at coordinate 5,034 of JACOMS010000031.1, read as the reverse complement.
CGCACGTCCAATCATGAATTCGCTCATCAAAACCGGAATTCCGACAAGAATGATACAGACTAGATAAATAACCAGAAACGCGGCCCCGCCATTCGTTCCCAGTTCAGCGGAAAAGCGCCAAAGATTTCCCAAACCGACCGATGACCCGACGGCCGCCATAATAAAGGCAAATCGCGAGGACCATTGTTCTGCTCCGACTGATGCCATCAAGCTTCTCCCAACCTCGTTGCTGTTCCTAGTTTACGAATGTGGCCTGTCCGTCAAGGATTAAGGCACGTATAAATCCAGTTTGTTTTATTAATCAATCCCTTGCTTCCCGGGGCATTTCAGCCCGACGGTACAAATGTGCAGATAAGACAAGCCCAAATCCGAGCATAACAGTCAGAGTTACTGTCCCGCCATAGGATACGAGCGGCAGGGGCACACCAACGACCGGCGCAAGCCCCATAACCATCGCCAGATTGATAAACACATATAGCGCAAATGTCGTTGTAAGCCCAAGGATAAGCAGTTTTGAAAACAAATAGCGGCATTGAAACGCAAGCCGCATGCAAAGACCGATAATCAGCGCATAGAGCCCCATGGTCACCAGGCCTCCTATAAGACCAAATTCCTCCCCGATAACAGTAAAGATAAAATCCGTGCGATTTTCGGGTACATACTCAAGCTGCCTTTGGGTTCCATTCATAAACCCCTTCCCGGATGTGCCACCGCTTCCCAGGGCAATTTTGGACTGTTGTATGTGGTACCCGGCACCCATCGGGTCGCTTTCGGGATTGATGAAGGTCGCAATACGTCGACGCTGATAATCTTTCAGCCCGTACATATAAAAAAGCGGCAGAGCGATAGACGCGAGCAGCGCTGCCGTGGTTATGATGCGCCAATTTATACCCGCGAGAAATATGACAGCCACGCCCGTCGTGGCCAGCAGCACCGTCGTGCCTAAATCAGGTTGGCGCAGGATGAACTGCGTCGGTATGGCAATAATCAGCAACGCACCGGTCAGGCCAAAAATATGCGACACCCGCCATTCCGGCAAATCATGGTAATAACGCGCCAAGGCGAGAACCAATCCGGGTTTCATAAGCTCGGACGGCTGTATGCGTGTAACTCCCAGATCAAACCAACGCTGGGCGCCGTTTACACTCACACCCACAAAATCGACACCTGCCAGCATCACCAGTGCGATAAAGTAAACGGGATAGGCCAAGTGGTACCACAACCTTATGTGAATTGTCGCCACAGTCAACATCAGGACACCGGCAAACATGACCCGGATCACGTGCTGTTGTGCCCCTTGGGACCAAACCCCGTCGGTCGCTGCGAAGATCATGGCGACACCAATACTCCCCAAAACGATTACAAGGACCGGCAAAAGCCAGTTGACCTCATGGAGCTTGCCCATGAGGCCTGCGCGAATCGTAATCGCACTCATAGCGTGACCTTGTGTGTTTTAGGTCGGGTTTCCGGGATCAGACCATCCCGCTCAAGGGCACGCTTCAACAGCTCGCGTGATATATGTGCAGCGCGCCCCGCCCCCGAACCGCCGTGCTCAACAACAACAGCCACAGCAAAACGCGGTTTATCAAACGGTGCATAACCTACGTAAATCGAGTGGTCGCGCAGATGCCAGGGCAGTTCGCGCTTACGCAAAACATCCGATGCCCGCTCATTGGCCGAAATTCCCCTGACTTGACCGGTGCCGGTTTTCCCGGCCATTTCGACATCGGGAACACCCATATAGCCCGGATGATAGGCCGTCCCGCCCGGTTCTTCACACACCCCGCGCATTGCCCAACGCACAACATCCAGGTGCGCCATATCAATTTCCAGATCGTCAAATCCGGGCGTTTCATCAGAGATAATCAGATGCGGACCAAGCGCTTTCTGGCCGTTGGCAATCCGGGCGGACATGACTGCAAGCTGTAAAGGTGTGGCCAGCACAAACCCCTGACCAATGCAGGTGTTGAGAGAATCACCCATGCGCCAATCCTGGCCCAATCGGTCCCGTTTCCATTCAGCATCTGGCACAATACCCGTCGCTTGCCCGGCGATCCCCAAATCATAGGTTTGTCCAAGACCGAGTTTCAACCCCATCCGCCTGACATGTTCCATGCCCAAGCGCTGCGCGATTTCGTAGAAATAGATATCGCAGGAATGTTTGAGCGCGTCATGGAGATCAAGTGCGCCGTGTCCATGTTTCTGCCAGCAGTGAAATTTCCGGTTTCCGACCCTTGTATGTCCTGTGCAGATAATGCGTTCCCTCGTGTCTATCTGTTTCTGCTCCAGCCCCGCCAACATAACAATCATCTTGAATGTCGACGCCGGAGGATAACCGCCGCTGATAACCTTGTTAAATTGCGGACGTCTCCGGTCGGAGTTAAGGCGTCTCATATCCTCCCGGGTCAGTCCCGAAACAAACATGTTGCCGTCAAAAGTCGGCATGGAAATCAATGTGCGCAGCTCGCCGGTCATAACATCTATAACAGCGGCTCCCCCACCATCCTGTTCAAACAGCTCAGCCGCATGGGACTGCAAATCGGCATCCAGGGTCAGCCACACATCCTGGCCAGGCGTCGCTCGCCGGGATGGATCCGGCCATTCACGCACAACACGGCCCACAGCATTGACTTCAACTTTCAGACGTCCGGACTGACCGCGCAGAATTTCATCTGTTGCCGCCTCGACACCGGTTTTGCCAACGCGAAAGGTCGGGTGGCGCAGAAGCGGATCCGGGTCATTTTTAACATTGTCAGGATCGGCCTGCCCGACATAGCCAAGTACATGCGAAAATATTCCCGCATGCGGGTATGATCGTTTTTCACCGACCTGCGGAAATACCCCCGGGAATTCCGGTGTTTTCATATTCAGCGCAGAAAATGTTTCCCAATCAAGATTGTCCTTGACCAGAATAGGGACGAATTTGGGATTTTCACGAATATCTCTGCGGATGCGGACAAGATTCCTGTCTGACAAATCGACGATAGCCGAAATTCGTTGTAATGTAGCATCAAGGTCGCGAACCTGCTCGGGCACAAGCACGAGCCGGTAAACCTGTTTGTTGACGGCGAGTTCTACCCCGTACCGATCAACGATACGACCGCGTGTCGGAATTAAAAGATCGAAATTGAAACGGTTATTTTCAGATAAGGTCCTGTAATCCTCTGCCTTGACGACCTGAAGGTAATACAGACGGGAAGAGAGCACACTGAACCCGACAAGGCCGCCCGCACCGAGCATCAGGGCCCTGCGGTTCAATGTGTTATGTGGACGGTTCCCAGTCATATCCCGGGTTAAATATCCGTTTCCTCATCTGCAAAAATGAGCGTACGCAACGACTTCCTTATGGAATAACATAACGGAAAGACGATTAGGGTAACAAGAGCAGACCTGACCAAGCTTATCAGATTGATGGAAGAAGAATCCAGCAGCAGGTTTTGGGCGATGATGATCGTAAAAGCTACGGCCAGCCATACTCCGAATTCGACACAGACTGTTGTCAGGGGTGGCATCCTCAAGCGCAAATCGGGTCTGAAAATGTAAAAACAGACCACATAGACGAGTGCAAAACTACCGATAGCACCACCAGTTAGAATATCGACCAGGAGCCCCCCCATGAAGGCTCCCAGCATTGAAAAGACCGGATCAGATTGACGTGGCCAGAGAAAGAGTACAATCATCGGTATCAGCATAAAGGAAAAAGAGGATGCAAAAATGCGAAGATCGGGAAGCCCCAAAAACGAAAAAATGAAAAGAAAAAAAATGCCTTGCAAAGCGTGGCTTCGTGGTTTCAGACCACGTGTATTTTCTGCAAAGACCATTAGTCCTCACTGCCGTTTTGATCGTCGGCAAGGTTTGGGATATCTTCCGTAGGGGCGGAAAACGGCTCAAACGGGTAAACCCAGACCCAGTCAATATCCTCACGGGCAACAAACAACTCCACGGGCAAATTCTCTTTTTCACCTGCAAGAACGGTGCCGATGGGAAGCCCGGCCGGAAGTGTCCCTTCGTCCCCGGAAGTCACCACCATATCTCCGGCGCGCCAGTCAGAATTATCGCGTATATAGGATAGAGCCGGATACGCGGTATTGTTGCCGGTCAGTATGGCGCGGGCCTGGGAGCGCAGTGACATAACTGCAATACGACTATTGAGGTCTTCGAGTTTCAATACCCGGGAGGATCGCGGCCCGACCCGAATAACATGGCCCAGCATACCTTCGGCGGTCATGACAGCATAACCCTTTTGAATACCTTTTCCGTTCCCGGCATCCAGAAGGACAGAATGCACGAAGGGTCCATTGATTTCCGAAACAGCCCGGGCGGCAATTTTGGTTTCAGGTATGCCGGAGCTTACACCTACGTTCAAAATGGATTCAAATCTGGATATCTTGATGGCAAGCGCATTCGCCCGCATTTCAACATCACGAAGCCGGTTGAGTTCCTGTTTCAGGCGACGGTTTTCCCTGTGCGCCCGCCCGAGGTCGCCAAGGTCCCGACCTATTGCCTCAACGGCCTTGACAGGATAGGACAATACCGATCCGATTGCTGAACCTATCGTTTCAATTTGTGCCCGTACGGTGCCAAGAAATGTCCTGTTACTGCTCCAGGAAAATAAAAGAATGATGGAAACAAGCACGAGAAACGCAAAAGTAGCGCGAGTCCGGCGCGAACGCCGTCTATATCTATTCCTGCCTGAACCAAACATTTTCGAGTCTTGTCATAACAGACTTCGCAGAACCTGATCAGTATGTTGCGCTATTCTCGTCCGGAGTCAGGACTCATTACATCCAGTATGTGACGATGGCCGCGATGAGGACAGCAGCGAAGAAGGTGTGCGCGCATCTGTCATAACGGATTGCAACTCTGCGCCAATCCTTGAGCCTTGCGAACAAATTTTCGACCTTATGTCGTTGTTTATATGTTGTTTTACAGAATTGTGCGGGCGAACATCACCTTTTGGGGGCCCTTTTCGGGGCGGGATACAGGGTGTGATACCTTTAGCCATCAGGGCCTTCCGGTATTCATCGCTGTCAT
>JACOMS010000030.1 GCA_014324115.1 Hyphomonadaceae bacterium | reverse complement strand
TCGCCCAAATCGCTAACCCACTTAAGTCGTTCGTCCAAGTCAAATAGGCCATGTTGTGTCATACAAAACAGGAAGCATACTTCACACTAAAAATCCAGGGGTTTTTGAAAATGTCCAATTTACCCAGAGTCGCCGGAACGCAGGATATTGTCGGCCCAACCCGCTCCGGGAGCAAACCCACACTTAATTCCATGCTGACCTCCGATCCAATGCTATCTCCGAAGGAAATCAGACCCCACTGGACGAGAACAGAAAAACCCCTTGCAGGCCATGAAAAAATGGTACAGGATGAAGTTGCGGCTGTTTATAAAAAAGCCACACTGCCTCACGGGATGTGACAGCTAAAGAGAACCGGAGCCGGAATGACAGCCAGAAACATCCTGGACCGCATCGGCAAAAACCCGCTTGTACGGCCGAAGGAATCCTCCGGGTTGACGGGATGTGAAGTTCACGGCTATTACAAACACGGATCGCTTGAGACCGAGGGCGAATCTACTGAAGAAGGTATCGGTCGGGGGCGAATTGCATCCAATTTCGAAGGTATCTGTCCGGGCGAATCATCCGGCATAAACGTTGTCGGCGCCATTAACATGGCCCGTGACGCAGGGCCGGGTCACAGGATTATGATAATCCTTTGTGACTACGGGCGGCGTCACCAATCCAAAATTTACAACCCGGAATTCCTGCGACCCAAAGGTTTTCCGGTACCTTCACCGTCATGACTTCTCCAGACGAAAACACAGTCATAGTTGATGCAACCTGGGTGGTGCCGGGATCAAACCCGGATTTCCGCTATGGCATTCTGGACGGGGCCCGTGAGTTTGATTTGGCAAGTTTGAAATTGAATACACCACTGGGTCATCGCTTTCCACCCCCTCAAATCATCGCTCATATGCTTGAAAAATCAGGTATAAGTAGTGGAGATTACATAAAAATTTATGATCGTGTCGGGTTGTTTTCATCCCCCTTTGTGCGATGGGCGATACGGTCTATAGGGGTTAAAAACGTGTCGATTCTCAATCCTGTGCCATCACACATGAAAATCGTTGATGCCCACACCGTACCCAAGACGCGGGGAAGTATGACCATAAAAGAGCCTCTGGTCAAAGCCGTTGTCAAAGAAGAGGTCCTGGCTGCAATCGGTTCGGACACACAAATTGTCGATGCCAGAGGTCACGGGCGTTTCGCGGGAGTCGAACCGGAACCCAGAGCGGGCTTAAGATCTGGCCATATTCCCGGCTCGATCAACATGCCATATGGCGACATGCTGGACGATAACCGCCAGTTCAAGCCTGATAATGCCCAGCGCATTGAGGCTGCAGGAATCGACCTTTCAAAACCCATCATCACGACCTGCGGATCGGGTGTAACCGCCGCCGGATTGGCTTATATTTTTGAGAATTCCGGCGCGACAGATGTTTCGGTTTATCCCGGATCCTGGACGGAATGGGGGGCAACTGATCTGCCCATCCAAACAGGCACTTGAAAATGAAAAAAGAAACCGAATTCGCCCATATAGCGCGCCCCAAACCGGATAAGGGTACAGCAGTCAATCCCGGCATCACACGCGCTTCTACGCTTCTGTTTGAGCAGGCTCAAAACCTTTACCGGACGGACATGCGCACTTATGGCCGCCACGGGTCGGCCATACATGATGCTGTTGAGTCGTGCTTTAACGCATTGGAAGGCGGTGAAGGTACGTCCCTGACACCGTCGGGGTTGTCGGCTTGTACGCTGGCCATTCTGAGCGTTGCGAAAGCCGGAGACCACATTCTCATGACAGATTCCGTTTACGGTCCGACGCGGTATTTCTGTCAGAAATTCCTTGCGGGCATGGGAGTAGAAACCGAACATTATGATCCACGCATCGGTGCAAACATAAAAGGACTGATACGGAGGAACACATCGCTGATCATTATGGAAACCCCCGGTTCGCTGACGTTCGAAATACAAGACATTCCGGCCATTTGCGGGGTCGCCAGGACATATGACATTGCCACTATGGTCGACAACACATGGTCAGCCGGCCTGACGCTTAACCCGCTCGCCCTGGGTGCAGATATGAGTATCCATTCCGCCACAAAATATATAAGCGGTCACAGTGACATCATGTTCGGCGCGGTCGTTAGCCGGACCGGGAACATTGCTGACAAAGTCACCAGGACTCGCAAATATCTGGGCTATGCCACATCACCTGATGATGCCTATCAGGTCCTGCGCGGATTTCGTACATTGAACACACGGTTCCGGCAGCAGGAAAGATCGGCCCAAAAATTGGCAGAATGGCTCTCAACCCGTAACGAGGTCGAACAGGTGCTGCACCCCTCTGTGCCTGATCATCCGGATCATGCGCTCTGGCGACGTGATTTCACTGGCGGAGCCTGTCTGTTTGGCGTCATATTGAAACCCCGCTCTCAAGGGCAGGTGATTGCATTCATTAACCGGCTGAGATACTTCGGCATCGGCTATTCCTACGGTGGGTATGAGAGTGTGGTCATTCATTGTGATCCACAGCTTGATCGCAGATTTGGCGGCAAGTTGCCGGGCCCGCTCATCCGGTTTGGCTGCGGGCTTGAAAATGTGAATGACATGATCGCGGATGTGGAGCAGGCCCTAGGTCATGTTTTCTGAAGCAGCAGGGCCATTTTACCACAAAAGATATATCTGGCTAGCCCTGATCGTCCTGCTGATTGTTGCGTGGATTTTTGCACAACGCCCGGTGCGCATCATGCTCCAGACCGCGCCGAATGTTCCGCACGCCAGAGCGGCTCAACCGGTCATAAACATTCAATCCCTGTCCGAGTGGGAAAATGAAACAATCCACCGACTCAAGTGGGCCTTCGAGAGCGAAGTTTATGGCCGCATCCCGCTTGATTTGGAGCTGAAGGAAACAGGGCGTCAGAAATTGCCCGGCGTTCATTTTGACAATACGGCCACGGTCGAAACCTTCCAGTTTGAACTTACCAATCCCCGCAATGGGAAAACCCGCGAATTCGGCCTTGTATGTGTCATTCCCGCAGGCACGAAAACAGAAACTCCGCTCATCATCTCACAAAATTTCTGCCCTAATCACAATGTCATCCCCGTCGAAGGCATTCCCGTCCCCGACAGTATCGGTTTTGATTGTAGTGGCGATGGCATGATTTCCGATGTATTTTTGTATGTCTTCGGGCGCTATATTACGACACCGCCAATCGCCGAGATTATGAAACGCGGTTATGGATTTGCCGCCATGTATCCGTCAGAATTTGTTCCGGATCACGCGACCTCCGGTCAAGCCGTCCTGGGTGCAATGTTTGATGGGGACGCAGATAACTTTCGCCCCGGTGCCCTTGCTGCGTGGGCTGCACAATTTGCGATTATTTCCAATCACCTCAAAACTGACGAACGCTTTTCAGATGTTATTGCTTACGGCCATTCTCGATATGGAAAAACAGCTTTAATTTCATCGGCTTATAACCCGAATATTGATGCCGTTCTCGCCCATCAATCCGGCACCGGTGGCGCTTCTCTGTCACGCAATAAACCGGGTGAAACCGTCGCCGATATTGTGAAGGGTTATCCCCACTGGTTTGGTAGGAAATATGCGGAATATGCCAAAGATCAATCGGCCATGCCGATAGATCAGCATCAACTTCTTGCTCTTGTAGCCCCGCGCCCTGTGCTCCTCGGTAATGCAAGACGCGATGTCTGGTCGGATCCAGCCGGTGGATTTCGCGCCGCATCTGGCGCCAATCCGGCCTATAAAATTTACGGATCTGAAGGTTTGACAGCTGAAAAACTCAATCAATTCAAACCGGGGGATGACCTATCCTTCTGGATACGCCCCGGCACCCACGGCGTTGTGGAGGAAGACTGGCCCGCCTTCCTGGATTTTCTTGATGCGCACTTCAGGTAGGAAGTGGCAGACCCTGCAGGACTCGAACCTGCAACCTGCCGCTTAGAAGGCGGCTGCTCTATCCAGTTGAGCTAAGGGTCCCCATTGATAGCCGACTAATGTGTCCAGGGCACTTTTCTGTCATAGTTGAAATTTTCCGCATAGGAGCGGGAAATACGCTTTACAGTTTTGGGCTTTTCAACGCGGTGAGCAATGCCGTTGGCCTTGGCGTAAGACACAGCCTCATCCAGCGTGTCAAATCCTAAATCAAGCTGTGCCCCCGGATCTGTACTGCGATAGGTACCCGTCAGCGGATCCAGCGTGCGGGTCTTTGTGTGCGCAAACTCAAGCACCCAGCGGCGGCGCCTGGCACGACCGGACTGCATGGCACTCGGCGCGGGTTGATAGATACGAGCCAGCATGATCTAACCTTTCGGTTGCCGAAATAGGCGTGCGCAACCGAACTGTAAACCGGGAAACACTTAAAGAATGGTCGGGGAGACCGGATTCGAACCAGCGACCCTCTGTTCCCAAAACAGATGCGCTACCAGGCTGCGCCACTCCCCGACACGGGATGCCTTTGGGCGAGGACGCGTAAGTAATGCAATAATTCTCCCAAGGCAAGCATATTTACATAAAGACGAAGGGAATTAAATGCTTGACTACGCGTTCGGACTCGTCACTAAACCCAGCAATACATCCTCAAAGTCCGAAATCGGCATGAGTTGACTGGATCTTTTGGTCAACTTGTAAGGCGCGTTCGCGCCTTTCTCCATCGAAACCAACCTGCCCGCTCCACCGGTAGCAACGGCAGCTTTTGACCATGCCCCCCACGTAAATTCTGTACGGCGCAATGCCGATGCACAACAAAGCGTCATATTCTCGATGGTAGCGAATGTGATTAAACTGGAACGACCCGGACACGTCCTCGCTGGCAGTCTTCAACTCAAACGTTTTTTCTTCGATGCGAATATCCCACGGACTTTGACGCATTCGGGTTCCATCATCTTTTTCCGGAAACGTGCAGTCCAGGCCGTATTCCCTACACAATGCTTCAACAAAATCCTGCCCCACATCTCCAACCTTCGTGTTGGGGATGCGCCGAATGCGCTCAAACGGCTGACCACACCACTTGTCCGCATCCGCGTATGTCGCCAGCACGTCCCGCAACACGTCATTGGGATCACGTTTCATCAACAAAGCCTTTTTCCACAAGCGCCGCACGGATGTGTTCCATACTTATGTGACGGCAGTTGTGCGCGGCCAGGTTGGAATGCTTGACCCAATCAGTATCCCGCAGCGCTTTCGTCACTTGGCCTTCGTCTTTTTTCAGGACAATGCCGTAGCCGCAACCGTATTTCACTTCGGAAAAATCAGACACGAGTGTTGGCGGAGCTCCATAAAATGTCCGTTGCAAAAACCAGTCGGCCTCGTGCACGCGTTCATGACCGCACATGCGTTCCTTTCGATGATCGATCGTAAAGATGTCAATCCAATCATCGCAGGCCGCCAAGGGCGGACGATTGTTGACGCCGCGCCGCCATATCTGCCAAAGCGCATTCACCTGAACGGTCTTCCCTTCCGCAGACATGAACGCATTGGGGGGCAAGGACATGGTATCAAGGAGTTGCGCACCCCGAACCCTGAATTTCGGACTTCCCTTGCCATTTGACTGGAAGCCCATCGGCAGAATCATTCCGATATAGTCCGCGAAGGTTGCAGCATGATTGACGAAAGCAAGCGCAAGCCAGGCCCGATAACCAAACGGCGGGTTGCCGATCACGGCATACCGATGTCCGTTCAGCGGCGGTTGCCATTCAAGAAAGTCCTGACACTCAAAGTCGGGGGGACCCGGAACAATCTCTATTCCAATCCGCCGATTTTCGGGCAACAGGTCGAAGAAAACCCCCTCCCCGGCAGACGGATCGACAAACTTGTACTGGCCGATATCTGCATGGTCTTCTGCCATCGCCTGCAGCAAAGCCTCATGGCATTTTCGGGCAATATCCGGCCGCGTGAAAAAGCGATCCAGGTCAACCTTTTCCGGATCTACCCAACCTGGAATGAGAGGATTGTTTGCCCACGCCGCATTTCGCGCCTTGCGCACCTTTGACAACGCATCCGCCGGTTGCGTATGCGGCGGAAACAGGGACCCGGCCACACCCTCCGAACCTGCGTCAATCAGCGGCAGCGCCAAGGTCGCATTCTTTCTTCCCCCCTCCCTGTTTCGCCACGACTTTCCCGGTGCCTCGGCCATGTGATTCATCTCCCCCTGCTTCCAACAGAAGAATTTCCGGGTACATAGTCAAGTATGTGATTCCCGAAATAAATTCATTCAGCGTCCGCTGTTCCAAAAAAACCGTGTTTGACCAGGTCACCGGGGCCAATACCCAGCTCCCGGACTTTCCCCCCCGCGATTTCAATAACGGCTGCTACCGGTGCCTCGGACGACGCGGTACGCAGGGAATATGGTTTGGCACCATGTTCGATTTTCAGAATGTGACCATTTTCCCGAACGAAGATGATATCAAGCGGAACAGATGTATTCTTCATCCAGATTGTGGCTATCCTGGGTTGTTCAAATGCAAACAACATGCCTTCATCACTCGGGATATGCTCCCGAAACATGAAACCGCGGGTCTGCTCCTCGGGCGTATCGGCGATTTCAACATTAAAGGTGTGAGTCATTTGCCCGGACACGATGCTCAAAGGTTCCCTGGGCCCGAAATCCAGCGGCTCCGGGATAGTTTGCGCGACAGAAGAACCGGTCATCACCAACAGGGCGAATGCTGCAATTTTTCCAAGACGTTTCATGGTAGTGGAATGACCTCCGGGCGGTGACACGCCGACAATTACTCAAAAGAAATATCAGCGAGGGGAAGACCGCGTGGCAGTCCCTAGGGGAATCGAACCCCTCTTTCCAGGTTGAAAACCTGGCGTCCTGACCGATAGACGAAGGGACCGCAACTCTAACGCGGTGGAACGGGCAAGTACAATCATCCCGTGAGGCTTTCAAGACATTTATATGTAAAATTCATGCGAACGCCGCATCCAGGAGCTGAACATCCAGTTGATCCCTCCCCTGCCACTTTTTTCGCGACAGGTGCACGGCCAAATGAAGCGGTGGAGTATTTATATCAGTCAAAACAGCGTCCAGTCCGCTTTCCTCTGCGCCAAAGCAGACGGTGCCGAGCGTGTGCCCGGATCCGGCATGACGAAACCCGCACCTGAGGTGGCCTCCACGAAGGCGTTTTGCATAGGTACACACCATATTGGATATGGCAAATACCGGGCGGGGGTTACCAACACCATAAGGAGCAAAAGCATCAATCTGATCCAGTGTTTCAAACGAAACTGCTGACGGGGCCAGGAGTGCATCAACATCAAGTGCCCTATGCTCAAGGCTTTTACGAACGGTTCCGCTTAATTCCCGGTTCATAAACTCTCTAAATTTATCAATATCTTCAGCGCGAATACTCATGCCTGCCGCCATCGTATGTCCCCCGCCCGAGAGAATGTATCCCTGTGCGGCAGCCTTGTGAATGGCCTGTCCCAAATCCACACCCCTGATGGACCGGCCAGAGCCCCTGCCCAGCCTGTTCCCGTCGATGCCGATAACTACCGACGGACGTCTGAATCTGTCTTTGAGGCGCCCGGCGACAATTCCGATAACGCCCGGATGCCACCCCTCCATGGCAACCACGATAACAGCGCAATTTTCATCGAAGGGCGATAGCTGTTCGATAGACTCACGCAATACGTCTTCCTGTATTGTTTTGCGTTCTGCATTAACATGGTCGAGTTCCGCGGCGTGAGAGAAGGCGGTTTGTGTATTATCGGTGATCAACAATTCGGCCCCCATCAGCGGGTTTCCGATACGCCCGCCCGCATTCAGTCGCGGGCCAAAAATAAAACCCGCATGATAGGTTGTAAACGGCGGTTCTGCGCCTGCGACCTCCGCCAAGGCTGCCAGTCCGGCAATACCCCCCTGCCCCGGGGGGCCTGGCTGGCTCAATTTTTTAAGGCCCTGGCGCACGATTGCGCGGTTGAGACCTTGCAACGGCATAACATCACATATTGTACCCAGAGCCGCCAGTCCCAGAAAATTCAGCAAGTCCGGCGGGTCGTCCCAGTCTCGCCGCCCCGCTTCACGTGTCAGTGCGACAAGCAACATAAAGCTCACGCCTGCTGCGGCCAGATAGCCGAGGCCGGACTCGTCATCCGGACGATTGGGATTGACAAGAGCCGCACATTTCGGGCCTGTGTCCATCATCATGTGATGATCAATCACAATGGTGTCCAGCTTCATTTTAGCGGCAGCATCAAGAGCGTCATAGGCGGTGGCGCCGCAATCAACGGTGATAACAAGCTCTGCACTATTCGCCTTGAGTGCCTTGAAGGCCGCTTCGGATGGCCCGTATCCTTCCTTGATGCGATCAGGAATGTACAAGCCAATGTCGTAGCCGTAATGTCTGGCCCAGCGAATAATCTGCGCCGCACTGGTTGCGCCGTCCACGTCATAATCGGCAAAGACAAATACGGACCGGCCCGATTCCAGGGCATCCAGTATAAGTCCGGCAGCCCTGTCCATATCCGCCAGATTTGACGGATCCGGCAGTAACCGTCTCAAGGTCGGGTTGAGAAAGTCGTCCACATGTTGTGGTTTTATCCTGCGTCCGGCCAGAAGCCTTGCCTGCAATACCTCCAAACCGGATTTTTGCATGAGCGTTTCGACACAGGTTTCTCCATCGACGCGAAAGTGCCAGGCCTGCCCAAGGCAGGATCGCCTGATGTTTAAAACGACGTTATTTTCAGGAGCCTGGTCTGGCACGCTAGAGAGGGCGGCAGGATTGCAGACGTTGCACAGAACCGTCGACCGAATTCATGATGAGAGTTTCTGTCGTTGCCTGCCCATCCTGAATGTTCACGCCTTCGAGCAGAGAGCCTGATGTCACGCCTGTTGCGACAAAAATCGTCGGGCCGGAAGCCAGACCCCTGAGACTATATTTCGCATTCAGATCATCAATTCCGACCCGGTGTGCGCGTTTTTTTTCATCTTCATTGCGGAAATGAAGACGTCCCTGCATTTGCCCGCCGACACAGCGCAACGCCGCAGCCGCCAAAACACCTTCGGGCGCCCCGCCCCGCCCGATATACATGTCCACACCCGTATCACGGTCGGTCGTCGCAAGGACGCCCTGAACATCACCATCGGTGATCAGCAGGATGCGGGTTTTTATGGCGCGGAGCTCTGATATGATGTCGGCATGGCGGGCCCGATCAAGAACACATACTGTGATGTTTTCAACCGGGACATCTTTGGCCCTGGCCAAAGCCTTGACGTTTTCGGCTGAAGGTTTGTCCAGATCGACGATACCCGGAGCAAAACCCGGACCGATCGCGATTTTGTCCATATAGACATCAGGCGCATACAGTAGCCCGCCGCGTGGTGCGAAGGCCATGACCGCCAGCGCATTCGACATAGCCTTGGCTGTTAATGTGGTACCCTCAAGCGGATCAAGGGCGATATCGACCTCCGGTCCTTCGCCGGACCCGACATCTTCGCCGATATAAAGCATTGGCGCTTCGTCCCGTTCGCCTTCGCCAATAACTATTCTCCCGCGGATTTCCAGATTGTTCAACCCGGTGCGCATGGCATCAACGGCGGCTTGATCGGCGGCTTTTTCATCACCGCGCCCCACAAGCGAAGATGCGGCCATCGCCGCTTTTTCCGTTACAAGTGCCGCTTTCAAGGCCAATATACCATTAAAGCCCGATTTTGCCGCAGACATGATCATACCTTCGTGACTCTCCCAACGCTTGAGGCGTAACATAAATTCAGGCGGAGTTTCCAGCTTATTCCGCCGCATTTTCTCGTAGGGTGGAGAAAAACTGGCGAATATTACGCGCGGCCTGCCGAATACGCTGTTCATTCTCGACCAGGGCGATTCGCACGTAGCCCTCACCATTTTCACCGAATCCAACGCCCGCAGATACAGCGACAGCAGCCTTTGTCATCAGCAGTTTGGAAAATTGCAACGATCCCATCTCTCTGAATCGCTCCGGCAAAGGCGCCCATACGAACATGGAGGCATCAGGTGATGGAATGTCCCAGTCGGCCCGGCCGAAAGACTCGATGAGCACGTCCCGTCGTGTGCGGTAGGTCATCCGGTGATCCAGAACACACTCCTGCGGACCGTCAAGCGCGGCGCAGGCGGCAACCTGTATGGGCGTAAATGCCCCGTAATCAAGATAGGATTTCACACGAGCCAGCGCTTCGATCAGGTAAGGCGCACCGACAGCGAACCCCATGCGCCATCCAGCCATGGCATAGGTTTTCGACAGGGATATTGTCTCGACTGCGACCTCTTTGGCGCCTTCAACCTGGAGTATTGAGGGTGGCGCGGATGAAAAGTAAATCTCGGAATAGGCCAGATCGGACAAAATTATTATATCATGATCACGGGCAACCTGTACGATCTCCCTGTAAAAGGACAAATCCGCAATATGCCCCGTGGGGTTGGACGGGAAGCAAACCACAATTGCCATGGGTGGTTTTTCGGTCCTGGAGAGCGCCGCTTTGATACCGCCCAGATATTCGTCCGCCGTAATGGCCGGGATGGGCTGAATTTCCGCACCGGCGATGACGAAGCCGTAGGCATGGAGCGGGTAAGATGGATCCGGGGCGTAAACCACATCTCCAGGTGCGGTGATCGCCTGGGCCAAATTGGCAAAACCTTCTTTCGAGCCTATGGTTGCGACGACTTCGGTATCGGGATCAAGATCAACACCAAAGCGACGTTTGTAGTAGCGCGAACAGGCCCGACGCAAGCCCCTGATGCCGCGTGAAGCGGAATACCCTGTCGTGCGGGGTTTCTGGACGGTCTCGATGAGCTTGTCCACAATATGCCGGGGCGTGGGCATATCCGGATTACCGAAACCGAAATCGATGATGTCCATGCCATCGCGGCGGAGCTGCGCCTTGAGTTCATTGACCTCTACAAATACGTAGGGCGGCAGTCGCTGTATGCGGTAAAACTGGTCCTTGTCCCGAATCACGGTTCTCCTGAATCCCGGATATTACTGGGGATCATCCAGTTTGTAAGCGCGGACTCTGGCTCTCAAATTCCGGATATCCCTGTTGATTTGGGCGTCGGTTTTATCACCGGATGCATCTTCTGGCGCACTGAAACGGTCTCGCTCGCCCATAATAGCTGTGGCGGCGGAGTCCCAGTATTGACCCTTCTTCACATCGTCCGGAAAAACAGGAGCTGCCGTTACCTCAGGATAACCCTTTATATTCTTTACGGCCTCTGCAAATTCGGGTGCACCCACGAGCTCAGGCGTATCGACCGTATAACACCCGGCCAGCGGGATTAGACAAAATATAACAGGTATGACGGCTGAAATTTTCATTTTTTGAATTCATGTGCAGGTTTTGGTCAGGGTCAGAACCTGCCAATCCGGCAGGGCTCCGCCGTACTGTAATATGTGATTGCACGTGTTGCAAAGGAGACTTTGTGATGCGTGATGTATTTTTACTGTCAGAAAAGCGGTTTATCCGGATCAAACCGTTTTTCCCCTTGCCGCGCGGTGTGGCGCATGTGGATGGCTGCAAAGTGATTTCGGGTATTATTCATGTCATCAGGAACGGCCTGCGCTGGCGGGATGTGACATCCAAGGAGTCCTGACCCCAGGATGTGGGCAAAATCTGGCTTCCGTCACGGCCCATCATGGCAACCTGAAGGTTCGTTTATGGAAATAACGCTACCGCGGCCAAACCCAATGTCTCATTCCAGCCTTGTGTCAGATTGTAATTTTGTATCGCCTGCCCCGAAGAACCCTTGACGAGATTGTCCAGGACCCCGGTTATAATTACCGAACCGGGCACCCGGTCTTCAAACAAACCAAGACGAAACTGATTTGTACCACGTATGTGCCGGGTCTGCGGAACGACACCGGGTGATTCCAGATAAATAAAGGGCTCATGGCAATAACGGGGTTCATATACGGCACGCAAGTCCTGAAAATCCAGACCTTTTTTCAGGTTTGCGTACGTGGTTGTGATCATACCCCGGCTCATGGGCAAAAGATGCGGGGTAAAAGACACTGTCACATCCTGCCCGCTGACACTGGTGAGCATCTGATCGATTTCCGGTCCATGGCGATGATGACCAATGTCATAAGCGTGAGCCCCGTCGGTGAGTTGGGAATAAATTAAACCGTCACTGGCTTTGCGTCCGGCCCCGGTCGCGCCGGATTTGGCGTCAATAATGAGACTGTCAAGCTCAAGCATATCGGCTTTTACCGCTGGAAGGAGAGACAACAAACTGCAGGTCGGATAACACCCCGGGCATGCCACAATCCTGGCATCTCTTAGGTCATCCCGCGCATACTCCGTGAGGCCGTAAACGGCTTTGGATAGCAGATCCTGTTGAGTGTGGGGTCGCCCGTATGTCCGCATATACAGATCCGGGTCACGTAGACGGAAATCGGCAGACAGATCAATTACGGTCTCAACTTCGCCGGCGACCTGTCCGACAATATCCTGGCTCGCACCATGGGGAAGCGCCACAAAGACCACATTGATCTCGTCCCAATCTACATCTTGCCAAGTTGTGACATCAGGTAAATCAAATCCGGAGAATTGTGGATACAGGTCCGGCAAAGCCCGCCCCGCCCGGCGCTGTGCAGTCAGGGCCTTGATTTTGATTTGCGGATGGCTCAACAAAAGCCGTACAGCTTCCGCTCCCGTATAGCCGGAAACACCAAGTATGGCTGCATTTTTGATTTGGGTCACACGAGCCTCGTTAAAATGGGATTCCCAACATGGTTTTGCCGGGAAAACAGCGACAGGCACTCTGCCATGCCGTTTTCGAAGGGCGCAACCAGAGATGTCCGGGACATCATAGCCAGGGACACGGGCGATCCTTGAAGACGTCCCGGCACCGTGGACGCATGTTACAGGGGGCCTAGCGTTTTGAGAACTGGAACCTCTTGCGGGCTTTGGCTTTACCGTATTTTTTACGCTCAACTATACGTGAGTCACGGGTCAGAAAACCTGCTGATTTGAGCGGACTGCGCAATGCAGGCTCATAACAGGTCAATGCCTTGGAAATACCGTGCTTGACTGCGCCGGCCTGCCCGGACAAGCCGCCACCCTTGACATTCACCACTACGTCATACTGGTTCGTACGCTCGGTCGCCTCGAAAGGCTGGCGCAGGATAAGGCGTAAAACAGGACGGGCAAAATAGACTTCCTGATCACGCCCGTTGACTGTGACCTTGCCGTTACCGGGCTTAATCCAGACGCGGGCGACAGAATTTTTCCGTTTACCGGTCGCGTAGGAACGGCCATGTTCGTCAATTTCGGGATCCGGCAGGGCAACGGGCTCAACCTGGCTCCCGACCTCCGCCTCCTCTGTATCGGGTTTCAGAACGGATTTCAAGTCTGCGAGAGAGTACGTGTCTGCCACGATCAATTCATCCTTGCGTTTTTGGCATTCATGGATTTAAACTTGACGACCTCGGGGGATTGCGCCTCGTGAGGGTGCCCGGCCCCGACATAAACGCGCAAATTTGAATACTGTTTGCGTGCCAGCGGACTTTCCTTCGGCAACATGCGCTTGACAGCCCTGCGGACAACACGGTCGGGGAAACGTCCCTCAAGAACTTTGGCGGCCGTGGTCTCCTTCAATCCACCGGGATAGCCCGTGTGTTTGTAGTATTTTTTGTCTTCGCGCTTATTACCGGTGAATTTTACCTTGTCGGCATTAATGACGACGACACTGTCACCGCAATCAACGTGAGGCGTATAGTCGGGACGGTGCTTGCCGCGCAGTCGCAAGGCCACGAAAGATGCCAGACGACCGACGACAACGTCTTCGGCATCAACAACAATCCACCTCTTCTCCACATCAGCCGTTTTCAAAAACTTTGTGGTTTTCATTTTAATCTCTGTTATAGACGGGAAACGCCCCGTCTGTTGGATGGCGGTTTCTAGGAAGTTGCCTAACTTGCGTCAAGCACAATTATTACAGGGTAATGCACGGAAGTCACATACGAACAACGAGTTAAAAATGCGGTATCATTTTACCCCATTTATGTCTGCAGTTTTGTTCTCCGGGTGCTCGGTCCCGGATAATGGTGGTAATACTCCACCCGATGATCTCGCTGCTACGGAGTGGCGTGTAACGGCTCAAATCGTTTTGCCCACTCCGGCAACGCACATTACCTTTGTCGCGAATTCGGTTGCGCCCTGGCTTGGGCAAATCATCTATATCGACGAATCGCGTGCGATTTGGAGAACCCATGTCAGCCGGGCCATGCCATCGGCGATAGATGCGGGTACATTTTTGGATGTTTACGGGCTTTACCGGGAACAGGCGGCAGGCGTGTTCCTGGCTATTGACAGCGGTGGATTCCTCAAGGCCTTTGTCGAAATCGACGATGACGGAAATTTTGATACGATCATTACATCTGAAAATCTTGATCTGTCGGTGCAACAATTTTGCAAGGGCGGAGACCCTGTTACGGGCAAAGGCTGGCTTATCAGTACCGAAAATGAACTTGTAGGCTATTCCGTCGACGAGATTACGGATCAGCTCCTGACGCTCAATTACGACGCACCTTCAGCCGGAAATGTGTCGGATTGTTTCGTCGATCACAACGGCAGTGTCCTCTACAATACTGATCAATCAAAAACCTATAAAAGCCTGAAAAGAAAAGAGAATCGAAGTATCCCCTCTTTTGTCAGGCATGCGACAGATTTAGGTGAGGAAGGCACAATACGTATCCTGGGGCACCTTGGAAAAACTACGGCTCTTCTTTTTGATGAAGCCGGAGGCAGTCAGATCAGCATCACCGACGGCTTGAGCGTTTACGGAATCGATGAGGCCATTGCCATTGCGGGTACAAACCTGTCTTTTGGCTCTGTTTACTCCGATGGGCTGATTATTCTGTCGGATGCTGAAAACTCAAGGCTTGTAACTGTCTCGACCGGCTATATCAATTCACTGGATCAGTAGCCCCGCCTGGCGGCCCGCCACATGGATAGAGCGGCAAGAAAAACCAGAATCGCGCTGAATTGATGTGCCAGCGACTGCCAGAGCGGCGCACCTGATAAAAGCGTCCAGATACCCAGGGCTGTCTGCCAAAGAGTCAATATGACCAGCAGCATGGCCGGGTTACGCAGAGATCCTGATATCATCGCCCGAACCAGTAAAATCGCACTTAGAAGAAGTATCGCATAGGCGATGACACGGTGGTTGAACTGTATGGCGGCGGTGTTCTCAAACGCGTTTTTCCAGATCGGACTCATCACACCATATCCATTCGGAATGAAACCGCCGTCCATAAAAGGCCATGTATTGTAGGATTTGCCCGAGTGCGTACCGGCAACAAAAGCCCCGGAAATGATCTGCAAGAAAACGAGCCAGAACAGGATAAAAGAATGCTTTTTCAACAATGGCCTGTCCGGGCACAAAGTCCAGCCTTCCCGCTGATCCCGCCATGTCCAGTATAGCAAAGCCAATATGATGAATGCCAGGCCCAGGTGTGTTGCCAGCCGGTATTGACTGACATCTACACGGCCATGGGCCAGGCCGCTAGCCACCATCCACCAGCCGATAGCGCCCTGTACGCCAATCAAAAGTAGAATAAGGAAAAACCGGAAAAACTGCCCGCTCGGGAGCCTGCCGCGCGAACCCCACCAGAGAAACGGCAAGGCATAGGCAAGTCCAATGACGCGCCCCAGTTGCCGATGCGCCCATTCCATGAAATAGATAAACTCGAACTCCCTGAGTGTCATATCCGGATGTTCGGCTTCAAATTCCGGGATTTGTTTGTACTTTTCAAACTCCGCCATCCAGTCGGCGCGGGATAACGGCGGAATAGCCCCCGTAATCGGTTTCCATTCGGTAATTGAAAGCCCGGAATTGGTCAGCCGTGTGGCTCCGCCCAGGACAATCATGGTTACAACGAGTAAAATCATGACCAACAGCCATGCGGCGATGCGACTGTCCATCTTTGTCTGCATCAACGTCATGGCAGGGGGCATAGCAAGCCTAAACCGGGTTTTGAGAGCCTTTCCAGGACAGGCCCGTGCGGCGAATTAACGAGTGGTCGGAGTGATAGGATTCGAACCTACGACCCCTAAGCCCCCAGCTTAGTGCGCTACCGGGCTGCGCCACACTCCGAGACCACCCGTGGTACTCGGACTATAAGCCCTTTGACCGCCTCATGCAACGAAAAGGTACGGCCGGAACACATTGAGTTGATGCATCGGACATATATCAGATTCCGACGTGAAGCGATGCCTTGCCATCGGGCCTCATCCCTGAAGATGCCGAAATCGGGAAAGATTAAGACAAAGTCCTGCTGTTTACTGCGGTTACAAGGCCTCCTGTACGAAGACATTGTGGCCCACCTGTCGGCGTATCGCCTGGAATTACCCTATATTATCGAGAGCGATCCTCAGATTCTGCATATTTGAAGCAAACCTTTCGCGGCGACTGCGTTGCCCGGTCACGACCTTTTCGGGAGCTTTTTCCATAAAATTACGGTTGGACAGTTTATTATCTATTTTATCGATTTCCATTTGTGCCTGTTCAATTTCCCTGGCCAGGCGTACCCGTTCGGCGTCCAGGTCAATGAGACCTTCAACAGGAATGGCAAAATTGACACCGCCGACAACGATTTGCAGGGCCCCTTTGGGAGATACCCCGGTTGTTCCAACGGACTCGACCCGGGCCATGGGCGAGAGAATATCGGCATAGGTTTCAAGGCGCACGTCAAGTGCGTCAGCGATCATCAAAAGCGGCGCTTTTTTAGACGGCGGAATGTTCATCCCGGCGCGAATGGAGCGGATACTGGTGATGAGTTCAATGAGCCATCGCATATCCGCCGTGGCGGCCTCATCAATCAGGTCATCCGATGGTTTCGGCCAATCGGCCAGTATAAGCGGGCCATCCCGCTCTGCCGTTTTGATCCAGAGTTCTTCTGTAATGAAAGGCATAAGGGGATGGAGGAGACGCAATATCTGATCGCGTATCCAGGCAAAAGTCGCGCGGATTTCGTTTTTTTGTGCCTTGTCCTCACCGGACAGAGTCGGCTTTGCCATCTCAAGATAATGGTTGCAGAATGTATCCCATGCGAGTTTATAGACCGCTTCGGCAGCATCGTTGAACCGGTAGCTTTCAATACAGCGTGTGACCTCCGCCGTGATTTTGACAACCTCGGAAACGATCCATTTATTGAGTGTCTGCCCGACACATGCAGGATCAAAATCAGCCGCAGCCTGACAATCATTTATCTGCCCGAAAAAACAGGCTGACCAGAGCTTGGTCCCGAAATTGCGGTATCCGGCGACTCTGTCCACAGACAGCTTGATGTCACGCCCGGCGGCGGCCTGTGCGGCCAGTGTAAAGCGCAGCGCATCCGCACCGTAGGCGGCAAAGCCGTCAGGATAGCGCTCGCGGGTTGCCTTTTCGATCCCGGGCGCTTTTTCCGGTTGGCGCAGGCCTGTCGTGCGTTTTCTGATGAGGCTGTCGACGTCAATACCGTCAATCAGATCGACTGGGTCGATCACATTGCCCTCGGATTTGGACATTTTCCGGCCGTCTTCATCGCGAACAATGGCATGGATATAGATGTCCCTGAAGGGCACCTCGTCCATGAAATACAAGCCCTGCATCATCATCCGTGCGACCCAGAAAAAGATAATATCAAATGCCGTAACCAGGACGGATGTGGGATAGAATTTTTCAAGATGCGCCGTCTGCTCCGGCCAGCCGAGGGCGGAAAACGGCCACAGCGCAGATGAAAACCACGTGTCGAGCACATCAGTGTCCTGCATAAAATCAATAAATATCAGCTGATTACGGCAAGTTCTGAACCGGACTCTAAAAGCCTGCTCCCCGCTCCTGCTGATTTCCAGGACGGAGTCGACGTCATTGTGGTTTGAAAAAGCCGCGCTCGCGACATCAAAGAAGCAGTCTACCGAATTTAAAACAAAGGGCTTGTTCAAAAATGAGTCCCAAATTCGTAAAAACTCTTCGTAATCGGAACTGTCAGCTTTCGAAGCTGAATTTTTCAGACATTCAATGTGTTCTGACTTTCCTGCGGGCAGCCAGGCCGGAACACGATGCCCCCACCAGAGCTGGCGGGAGATGCACCAGGGCTGTACCTCTTTCATCCAGCGATCGTAGGTTTTTCTCCAACCTGCGGGAATGAAACGGGTAGATCCCCTCCCCGCAGCCCCGCCCGAATGCCCCCGCTCGACCGCTTCAATGGCTTCTTTTGCAAGTATTTTTGCGTCCACAAACCATTGATGGGTCAACATGGGTTCAATCACAGTGCCTGACCGATTCCCGAAGGGTTGCTGGATTTCCCTGTTTTCAACTTTTATGAGCAGGCCTTCGGCATCAATATCGGCCACGACTTCCTTACGCGCTTTAAACCGATCCATACCGACATATTTTTTGGGCATGATCTCAGAGGCAATCATCTCGCCCCGTTCGCCCATCAGCGGGTACATCGGGATGTTGTTACGCCTGGCGACATCGTAATCGTTAAAATCATGCGCACCCGTGATCTTGACAGCACCGGAACCGAATTCCGGATCAGGATATTCGTCTGTAATGATCGGGATCAGGCGATTTGCGAGCGGAAGACGCACCATTTTACCCACAATCGGGGCATAGCGCTCATCATCCGGATGCACAGCAACGGCCCCGTCCCCGAGCATGGTCTCCGGCCGGGTGGTGGCAATGGAAATATAATCCCGCTGCTCTTCAAAAGCAATATTCCCGCTCTCATCCCTCTCCACATAGGTGTAAGTTGCACCGTCGGCGAGCAGGTATTTGAAGTGCCAAAAATGACCGTCGACTGCCTTATTCTCGACTTCCAAATCGGAAATCGCGGTCTGTAGATACGTATCCCAGTTCACGAGGCGCCTGTCGCGGTAAATCAGACCCCGGTTATACATCTCGACAAAAACCCTGTTGACGGCCTTACCCAGACCCTCATCCATGGTAAATCGTTCCCGTGACCAGTCACAGGATGAGCCGAGGCGCTTGAGCTGGTTGACTATCGTGCCGCCGGATTCCTCTTTCCACTCCCAGACTTTTGCAACAAAATCTTCGCGGCTCATATCCTTGCGCCCAACATTGCCCTCGGCGGCAAGTTTGCGTTCGACCACCATTTGTGTCGCAATCCCGGCGTGATCGGTGCCCGGCTGCCAGAGTACATCTTTCCCGCGCATGCGCTCGAAGCGGATCAGGATGTCCTGGATCGTACTATTGATGGCGTGCCCCATATGCAGGCTGCCCGTTACATTGGGCGGGGGGATAACGATACAATAAGGCGGGCGGTCATTTAACCCTTCGGTATCCAAACGCGGTTTGAAAGCGCCGGATTCTTCCCACATGTCATAAATGCGGCTTTCGACCTCTCTGGAATTAAAATTCTTCTCAAGCATTATCTACCCACACAAAAGCCCGCCTCCGGTCAAGGGGGCGGGTCGCTTCCCTAGCCCGACATGTCGGGCATGAAAAGAAGAATTACTGTTTGCCTGATGCGATTCGCCTGACCTCTTCCTGTACAACACCTTCCACAATGTCTTTCAGATGCTCATCCAGCCAATCCTTAAGCATCGGGCGAAGGGCTTCCATGACCAGATCATTGATGCGGTCGCCGCGCTCGTTAATAACCGTCTTTTCTTCAATCATCCGGTTGAGTGACGCGAAGGTCTCGGCCACGGCTGACTCTGTGGCTCCATCCAGGATTCTACCCTGCCTCACGCCGGGCCGGGGGGTCCTCTCATTATTCGCCGGGGTGTCATCAGGGCTCTTGATCCAGTCATTCGTCACGTCTCTCACATCATCCGTGATAGCAGCCATCGGGGATTTGACGAGGTCTATATCCGCATTTTCGCCGGGCGGCGATGCCTCGGCAACTGTAACAATTCCGGCTTCAATGTCTGGAAAATCTGTATCCGGACCATCGCCCGGCATTGTCAAAAAAGACGCACCGCCGCCGGGAGCATCTTCCACAACGAACAAGCCCTCGGTCCCATCCGTTAATGTCCGGGAATTTCCTGTTTCAGGTTCATCAGACGGGCCCGGCTCCGCAGGCCCATCCCCATCATTGATGATTTGTCTTATGGACGCCAGAACGTCTTCCATGCTGGGTTCAAATGAACTTGCGCGTCCATCATTACTGCTCTTTTGGGTGTCCACAGACATATACCCCGTTAACCTTTCCATGCTTGTGCTGCTTGTGCCCGATTTCCGGTGTGCACGGGTCTAAGCGAACAGGAGCTGAATGTCCAGAGACGCGAACAGGAATTTTACGCCGGTTTCCGAATTCATCGCGGCAGGGAAGAGTCTCCTCTCCAATTCCTCCCGTTACTCCCGGGCCGTACGGCCGGGCGCCCCCAATGAAAAGTGACAGTCTGACTTGAGACCGGCTCCCCTCTTTTTTCTCATTTTCCGGTTACTTCGGGTGTTTTCGTTTCCTCCACCATGTCCACCGCGAAAATTCCGATACTCTTTGCAGTATCCGTAACCTGCCCGCCGACCTTCTGCATGGTCACGGGTACGTAAGTCTGGCAGTACCATCCGGAAACCGGTTGCCATTGATCTCTTGTGAATTGCCTTCCGGGTCATATTGATCAACAGGGAGTTGCAGGCTCCCGGCATCAAACGCGCCGAGTGCAGCCAGCAATTCATAGGATGTGCGCTCCAGACTGTTCCGGCTGTTCACTGCGGCCAGCCTGGCTTCGAGGAGTTCCTGCTCGGCATTAAGCACGTCAATGGTGCTGCGTGTGCCGAGTTGTTGTTCAAGTTTGGTGCCTTCGAAAGCAAATTCCGCCGCTTCTACCTGCTTACGGCTGGCATCAAGCGACCGGCGTGCCGCGTCCAGATTGGCCCAGCTCGTGACAATCGCCTGATCAACAGCCCGTTCCAGGTCTCTGGTCTCAAACCGGCTCCGGGCCGCCGCAGCTTTTGCGGCCCTGACACGGGAGGAATTGGCGCCACCTGTCAGCAGGGGAACGGTGAACTGCGCGGCTATCGTGACCGTCCCGGCCTCACTGATGCCCGACAACTGATCCCTGACGCCTTGTGCGGTGGCATTGATTGAAAGCGATGGCCGTCTGGCGGATTTAGCCACTTCAATTCCGGCCTCAGCCGCCTCTTCGTTGAAAACCGCCGCTATTAACTGCGGGTTATTATTGCGTCCGATTCTGATAGCCTCGGTTAAATTTTGCGGCAGGATGAACTCGGGCACAGGTTGCAGGTTTTCCGGCATGTGACCGGTTGCCCTGACATAAGACGCCCGCGCAACCTGCAACCGGGCATCTGCCTGCGCCAGACCGATTTCAGCCGCAGCCATGCGGGAATCGGCAAGGGCTATATCGGTTCGAGTCCCCTCGCCCACTTCAAACCGGGCCTGTGCGGCATTTTTCTGTTGTGCCAGAACCCTTACGCCATTGCGACGGATACGTGCGGCTTCTTCTGCTGAAATCACGTCACTGTAGGCGGCAGCGGTGGAGAGCAGAATCGATTGTTCAATATTACGCAGATTCTGCCTTGCCGACAGCACTCCGGCTCTGGCCTGCGCCTTTAATGCTCCGACACGCCCTCCCTGATAAACGGGCTGGATGACTTGTAGCTGAAGGCTTGCAGGTTGATTATGAGTAATTGCGGTCTCACCTGCGCCCGAAAAGCCTGTCCCGGATGACCGGACAGATGACCAACCCGCTGAACCCGACAGATTCGAAGAGAGCAGGCCCCGGGATTGTGCCTGAACGTAATTTTCGTCAAACTCCCTGACACGAGCCCTTTCGGCCATCAGACCGGGGTTACCTGTGTAGGCTGACATCAAAGCCTCCTGCAGGGTCTCCGCCTGTGCAGGACCGGCACCGGAGCCTATGGAAAGCATCAGACCGGCAGCCAGGTTTCTCAGTGTATTTATGGACATAATACCCATGACTTGGGCCTGACGATCCGGATATTACAGGGCAAATTTCACCGTCCGCTCACATCCGGATAAAACGGGCATGGAGGCATCAAACAACACCCGTTCACCCATGATATGACCTGAGCGTACAAACAGGCAGGCCCGTCCAACCCGGCCGTCCAGGACAATTGTCGCCAGACGACCCTTCTCGGCAAGTTGAGGCATCCACCCGTCCGGCAGCACTTCGACAGCTCCATTGATAAAAATTACATCAAACGGGCCGTGTTCCGGCGCACCGACTTTCAAGTCCCCCTTCAAAACGGCGGCATTGGATACCTGTATATCCACCAGTAACTGGGACGCCCGCTCGACCATGACCGAGGTCGTTTCCAGAGCCACAACGGTATCAGCAAGCGCAGCCAGAACGGCCGTGCTGTATCCGCGACCACAACCGATATCCAGAACGATGTCGCTCTTCCGAATATCCGCGGCCTGTACCATTTTAGCAAAATCCCGGGGCCGCAGCAGATGACGGCCGTCGCCGAGATCAACATGGCTGTCCGCATAGGCCAGAGCCCTGCAGGATCGCGGCACAAACCGCTCCCGCGGAATCGTGCGAAATGCCCGCACCAAATCGGGTTGGGTCACATCCGCGGTCCGGATCTGGCTTTCGACCATATGATTTCGGGCAACACTATAGTCAAACATGAACAACTCTGATAATTCTTCCAGTCATCCTGCTCATAAACGGGCCGCACCGGAGTTGCAACGTCCTATCAATGGACGAGGCTTATACATAATTCCTGCCAACATGCCTGAATCAGCTTGCTCACATCGTCCGTTTCGGTATAAAGGCCGCCTTTGGGGCACCATGGCGGAGTGGTGACGCAGCGGACTGCAAATCCGCGTACCCCGGTTCGATTCCGGGTGGTGCCTCCATTGCTCGTGTCCCGAATTCGGCGCCGGTTCGAATTTTTGTCCGGCTGCATTTGGCACGCCAGGCCGCGGTAGCTCAGTGGTAGAGCGCATCATTGGTAATGATGAGGTCGAGAGTTCAATTCTCTCTCGCGGCACCAGTCCTCATAATCATTCTAGCGGTGTACGGCGGGTTGGCTCGAAAGCGGGCAGGATTCGTTCGCAGCCCGGAGCCGGGCTGCACGGGATGTTTTGTGTTGATTTATACGGCCCGGGCTTTTACGGAACTCGCGAACCTCACTCCGAACCGGCGGCCATTACTTGAGACCATGACCCAGCGCTCTATCACGGATCGGCCCCCTGGCGACGGGCCGGGCAGCGCTGGACATGCCGATCTGGGACTGACGTTGCAGGGTGATTGGTGATAGGGAAACCGACGTAGAGAGAAATGCGGAACATATGAAATGAAAAAGAAGAAAATTGAGCCGGTGGTAAGTGATTTTCGGGGGGAAGTGGACAAGATTCTGGATTTCGCCGAGGAAGCCAAGGCAATGACCGAGAAGCATCAGTCCTGGTGCCATGACCTCGCCATCATTCGCATTTACACTGCATTCGAGGACCTGATGTTGGACTGCCTTGTGGTGGAGCTGAACAATAATTCGGAAGACTTCTCCAAACACAAGGGTGTCAAGTTTCCGAAACACATGAATGCCCAAGTCTGCAAATTCCTGATTTGCGGTGATGGCTACTTCAGCTTTTCCGGGCGCGGGGGATTGATCCGTGAGATCAGGAAAAATTTGCCTAGAGATCACTGGTTGATAGAAATCGTCAAGGACGAGACCTACACTGATACCTTGGACAAGCTGATAGCACTGAGAAATTTTGCAGCTCATAGCCAGAGCCCTGTCGCCAAGAAAAGGGCACGAGAGGCCATAAAACAAAAGAGGCTGCATTCAAGTGGTGTGTGGCTCAAGAGTCAGGGACGCCTGGACGATATCTGCAAAGGCTTGAAGGTGATGGCTGAGCGGATCGAATCTGACGCACTCCTCTGAAAGACTTGTAACAATGACCCAACCGCGCAGGCGCAAGCTCATAGAGGTGGCCATGCCCCTGGAGGTGATCAACAGGGCCTCGGTGCGGGAGAAGTCCATCCGGCACGGCCATCCCTCCACCCTGCATCTGTGGTGGGCGCGGCGGCCCCTGGCCACATGCCGGGCGGTGCTGTTTGCGCAGCTGGTGGATGACCCGTCCAGCCATCCGGACCGTTTTCCGACCCCGGAGGCGGTGGAGACGGAG
>JACOMS010000029.1:19858-44118 GCA_014324115.1 Hyphomonadaceae bacterium | reverse complement strand
TCAGAAGACAGGGCGGCGGTCAATGATTGTTTGGGGTTTGTTGCACGTCTGACGTACGCCGCATGTGCGATGTCGCAAAACAGGGAAACTGCATGCGTGACTGTGCATCGGGACCGGTGACTGACCTAAATTGCCATCCGGGTTTGAATTTCGGGCTGCGCCGTCATCTCCTTCGGGGAGGCTTGAACAGCGTTTATGTCCATGTCCCTGACGGGCAACGAACCATCCGTTTCGAAGTTTAACAGGAGAGCTTCGAAGACTGCATGTCGATTATTTTCTTTGGCGCCAACGTGGTAGAAATGCTCCTTTACCAAAACCGAGCAGTCCCCCCAGAGAGAGAAAACGAAATCGTTTTTGCGATAACGGTTCTTAAGCCATGTGGACATAATGAAACTTGCTCCGCTGGACGTAACAAGTGCGTGCAGGTCACTTTCCTCCTTCTCCGACCATGAATCGAAGTAGTCTACGTGGCGTCCAATATATGGAGGATCACAGTATACCATGTCTGCCCGACCTGTTTCGGACAGGGTTTCGCGGAACTCCTGATGCCTGAACGTATAATCACCTTCTGCAATAACATGCGAAACAGCCGCTATCTGGTTGGTTATTTTCGTCACGAGTGCCCGGGAAAAACGGTTTGGTTTTCGGCAGAAAGGAACATTGAATCCGCCGTTTCTGTTGAACCGCATCATGCCGTTGAAGCAGGATCGACTGAGGAACATGAAGTCCAGAGGGTTTCCGCCGGAATTGAAGCGCTCTCTCACAGTGTAGTAGTGTTCACCTTCGGTACGTAACAGTTTTTCGCCTTCCTGCGTCAGAAAGATTCGTGCGTTGTCTGCGGTGATTTCGTTGCCCTGAACGGCTTGATAAAACCGGATGAGATGCGGGTTGCTGTCAAACAGGAAAGCGACTTTCGGCTGAACATTGAAGGCTACTGCACCGGTTCCCATGAACGGCTCCACCCAACGCTCATATTGTCGGCTGGAACTGCAATTTTTTATCCATCCGGCAAGTTTGGTTTTTATACCCTGTGACTTGATCGGCGGGACCAGGGTCATGATTGCCCGGCTTTCCGTCGCGGTTCGGGCCTGTTGATGCGTGACGGATCCATGCCCCTGAACCTGAGGAATTCAGTTACCCTCGTCAGTTTCTTGAATTCATTGGGTTTTCCGGGGTCCGGAACCTGTAAAACCCCTTGATTCATCCAGTATTGGTCAAAGACGGTTTCACCCAATCCGGCAAAGGTTCCGTTGCCTGACAGTATGTCCGGGATATAGTTAATGCTTCCGATATTCGACGTGTTTCCGCTACCGCTACGGTCACTTGCGATCTTCCATTTTTCTTCTGCGAAGAACAGCAGGTCCCTGATTACGGATGTAATAGCGGTCAGCTCATTTATCCCTCTAATCCCTGTTTTCCCTGCGTCCCCGGCCGGTGCACGGGTATACAGGATACCAAGACAAATGTGGGCTTTATAGTCGCCGTAGGGGAATTGGATGTTCTTGGTACTCGTGCGATCCCGGAAATAGGCTCCGTGAGAACCGAGGGTGAAGCCGTTACAAAAATCTACACGATCAGGCAGGCGATATGTGGTCTTAATATCCACCGCAAATTTCACTGATGAATCGGTTTTCCCGACAAAAGACATATCAGGATACCAGTTCTGGTGCTTTGCCGGAACCAACTCGTATCCGATGTTCTCCGCAAACTCTAAAAACTTCGGAAACAATTGAATTTCCAGTATTTTTGAGATGATTTTCGTATCCGATGAAATCGTATGTATATTTTTATCTACATCAATAAAACCTTTGATCGACCATTCTCCACCATTTGTTGATACATACTCTGTTAGAGTTGTTCCAAATTTCTTTAAATGCGCTAGAAATTTGGATTTGTCCCGGTCCATGTCCCTGCCCTTCCATCTCCGCTTTTCCTGCCTCCTACAGTATCCAACCCGTATCTGACACATGCACCGTTCCGGTGACTCCGCAAAAAGAATGTCGGGATGGCCTGTCCCCGGAGCATGGTTTCGGCACTGGCGCTCCAGGGGTCTTCGGTGCTGTCGATGATGACGCGGCGCCGGAACGGCTCCCGGCCCGATGCGGCCATGAAGCTGTCAATGTCTTTTTTGCAGATGCGGGAGCCCGCAAACAGGCGTTCAAACATGGTGCCCATGTCACGCCCGGTGCGCGCGGCCCGGCGATAGTTGTCCAGAAGATGCGTAAGAGCGTCGCTGTTCATTGGGGTGCGTCTGTCTTCAGTTTTGGGCCCGGCGACCAGGCTGTGCGGGTGTGTTGTGCGCCATGTCCTCAACTCCTGCCTTGGCCCCTTTCCCTAGCCCCCCGTTGAATCAGAAGAGAAGGCTGCGGTCAATGATTGTTTGGGGTTTGTTGCACGTCTGACGCACGCCGCATGTGCGATGTCGCAAAACAGGGAAACTGCATACGCGACTGTGCACCGGGACCGGTGACCGACCTAAATTGCCATCCGGGTTTGAATTTCGGGCTGCGCCGTCATCTCCTTCGGGGAGGCTTGAACAGCGTTTATGTCCATGTCCCTGACGGGCAACGAGCCGTCCGTTTCGAAGTTTAACAGGAGAGCTTCGAAGACTGCACGTCGATTATTCTCTTTTGCGCCAACGTGGTAGAAATGCTCCTTTACCAAAATTGAGCAGTCCCCCCAGAGAGAGAAAACGAAACCGTTTTTGCGATAACGGTTCCCAGGGTCAGGACTCATTAAATCCAGTATGTATCGTAAAATCTCCTTTGCAACCCATGAATCACATTTTACAACATTTTTACAACATAAGGGAACCCGTTAAATTAATAGGTCCCGATCCTAATGTTTCCGTCCATTCGTGAAAGCCATACCAAGCACCCGTATAGCTCCCGGGACGCACAAAATCAAGGCTTCAGGTCATAAATGCGCAATATCAGGCCTGCAGGATATTTGCACACCGGATAATGTCCAGTCCTGTTGCCGGTCCCTGACTATGCTTCCCAGTCCTGCGGGAGGCGGCGAGCGGCGAAAAGAAACAGGATAGCGGCAATCAGATAGAAAACTGTTCCGGATAAAAGTGCATAACGCAGGGACTCGTCACCGAAATTCGGGGCCAGAAGGTCGGACAGCTGCCCCAGAATATAATTCCCGAGCGCAATTCCCGTGAGATTGTTGATTAAAAGGAAGAGCGCCGAAGCCGTGGTACGCATATTGGGCGGCGTGATCTGTTGAATGGCAGCAATCACAGGTCCCAGCCAGACGAGCGCCAAGGCTGTCGGAACGAGAAACACAAAAAAGCTCATTAACAGGGACGTTGACAATGTGCCGAGCAGGAAAAACGGTATTGTGGCGATAAAGGCTATGGCCGGCACACGGGCATAGCTGCCCTTGTCATTGACCCCGTACTTATCTGCCAACACCCCACCGAACCAGATGCCGACGATGCCGCCAATCAGGACGATGATACCGTAATAGTAGGCCGCATACAGCAAGGGCCCCGCCCCGTCCGGTTGCAGGATGTCCGGCAAAAAAGACATGAATTCCGGCAGCTCACCCCCATATGACCGGACAAGAAATGACGGCAGCCAGAAAAACAGGCCGTATCCCATCATGGATGACGACGCCGCTCCGAATGACAGGAGCCAGAAACCGGGTTTTCGCGACAGGGTGCGAAACACTGACATAAACGGCGCCGGTTCAGTTCGGGCACCCGGGGGATCATACTGCCCGCGCGCAGGATCTTTCATGGTCAGGCGGAATACGGGCGCAACGGCCACCCCCAGGAAACCGACAAACACAAAAGCAAAGCGCCAATCCACAAGGGTTGACAACGCGCCGCCGAGACATATGCCAATCGCACTGCCGACAGGAATACCGAGTGAATAGGCTCCCATGGCCCGTCCGCGTTGTTCGGGCGGAAAATAATCCGTCAAAAGTGAATAGGACGGAGCAACGCCGCCCGCCTCCCCTACGCCAACACCAAGGCGCGCCAGAAAAAGCTGGAGATAGTTCTGTGCCAGCCCGCACAAGGCTGTCATCGCACTCCAGAGAGTCAAGGCAACCGTTATGATCCAGACCCGGCTTTTGCGATCCGCCAGCCAGGCAATGGGGATTCCCAATGTGGCGTAAAAAGCTGCAAACGCCAAACCGCCCAGCAAACCCAGCTGCGTGTCCGTGAGTTTCAGATCAGCCTTGATGGGAACGGCCAGAATGCTGATAATCTGCCGGTCCAGAAAATTAAGCGTATAAACGACGATCAGTATAAACAGCGCCCAGCGACGATACCCTGAACTGTATGTGTGGGGCTCCGTTTCGCTCATTCCGGACTCGCAAGCCCGCCCGTGAACAGGTGTATGTCTTCGGCCAGCCTGTCAGGCGTTTCTTCCTGGGGGAGATGCCCGGCATTTTCATACAGTTTCAGTATCGCTTGCGGCATGGCCTCGACAAATCCGGAGCCGTGGTCGGGGGGTATTATCTTATCCCTGTCGCCCCAGATAATCAGCGTGGGAACCCCTACCCCTGCCAGATCAGTCTCGGGGGGCGGCAAGGTGAACATGCCTGCGCGTTTGACAAAGGCGTCCCCGTTTCCGGGTTGCAACATCATATCCCGGATTTGGGTCAAACGCTCTTCTGCAAGTTTTTGCGGGTCTGCATACATGTTCCCTGTTGCAGCGGAAACACCGGCCTCGGGGGCTTGAGTCAAATACAATTCCACCATCTTCGGGACGGGCACCGGCTCTTCGGTGACGCCGTTGATTGAAAACCCGCCCGGCGAAATCAGAATCAATCCCCTGACCCGGTCCGGGTGGCTTGCGGCATACCGCCAGGCCACCAGCCCGCCCAGCGAATTTCCAACAATAACAGGATCTGAAAGCCCAAGCGCATTGATAAATCCACTCAGGAACGCAACCGTGTCCTCATTTGTGTAGCGGTCCTGTATATCGGGGCCGGTCAGGCCATGGCCGGGCAAATCGGGACGGATAATACGGTAACCCGGTGTGAGCCTGTCGGCCACAGCATCCCAGGTTTCCAGTGAAAATGTAAACCCGTGAACCATCAGCAGGATCGGCGCATCTTCCGGACCTTCGTCACGGTAGCGCATGGACAGACCGTCCACATCAACATAGTGATCGGCACCGGTCAGGTAAGGGCTTGCGGCCACACCGGCAGATATGTCCTCAACCGGTGACTCTGCCCCCTGACAGGCGAGGAGACCGACACACACAGCTACCACCGGTATTATACGTTTAATCATGGGTTTTCCTCCAGGAATCCGGACATCGCCCTTATGGCGTCCGGTTCATCCAGCAAAGGCGCGTGGCCCCTGCCCCCTATGGTTACAAGCCGACAGTCCGGATGACGATCAGCCATCCTGTGAGCTGTACTTTCAGGCAGAATATCAGATGTTTCGCCGCGAATCAGCAACAGGGGAACATCATCAAGTGCAGCAAATACAGGCCAGAGATCGGGGGAAACCGCACCCGGACGAGCCCCTTTCACGCCCTCGCCGATGGCGGGGTCATAATTGAATTTTATCCGTTTGTCGGGCGTTTCACGGCAGGTGCGACGAGCGAAAGCGAGCCAGTCCGCGTCCCTGAATTCCGGAAAAATATCCGGCCCCTGCATTTTGACCGACACGGCCGCGGCGTCCCAGCTGTCAAAGTCCGGCGATGTCCCGACATATCCCCGCAAACGGGCCAAACCTTTTGTATCAATTTCCGGACCGATGTCATTGATGACAGCCGCCCTGAATACACCCGGACGCATCTGCGCCATCATCATTGTCATCAATCCGCCCATGGATGTCCCGATGGCGACAACCTTATCCAGTCCCAGATTGTCCAGTAACGTAAACATGTCCTGACAGTAGACGTCCGGCCTGTAGTTGGATTTATCCGGATCCCAATCTGAATCCCCCCGCCCGCGCTGATCAACGCTGATGATCCGGTAGTCGGGCAAAAGCTCTGCCATCATCTCGAAGTCAGCTGAATTTCGTGACAGGCCGTGCATGCAAAGGAGCGGCAACCCGCGCCCGTGACCTGCATAATCCCGGGCATAAAGCGACAGGCCGTCCGGGGATCTATAGCGGATATCCGAGTAGGTCCTGACCCGGGTCATAAACTTCACCCCTGCACGTTTTGCGCGAGCAGGATTTTAGCTTTACCCGGCAATCGATTTGACAGACCCGGCATGCGGGCGGCATGATCCCTGTCGGCCATGGCGGCACCGTTTGACATGAACACGACAACGCGGTCACCTTTTTCCAGCCCGTTCGGTAAAAACCCGTTTCCGACCTGGTCAAGCCGCATTACAGAGTCGGCCCGGTTCGTCTTTGTATCCCCTGAAACCGGGGCCGATTTTTTAGCCCGCCGTTTGGCGTGGAGTGCGAAGAAGCAATCCGGCAGGGGCGGATCGGTGTGTTGCATAACGGCGTTCATTTATCCAGGATCATCCCATGTCGGAAAAGAGCAGGACCGAAGCCCATTCCAGACGCGACAAAATTCTTGACGCCGCTGAAGCGCTTTTCGCCGAGCGTGGTTATGACGGTGTCACCCTTCGCCAAATCGCGGCACTGGCCGCGGTCGATGTCGCCTTGACAAATTACCATTTCGGAACCAAGAAAGACCTGTTCACAACCGTGTTTCACCGACGGGCCGCCATCCTCAACAAAGTTCGTGACGAGGCGTTGACCGCTTGCCTGAACACAAAAGTACCCGCAATGCTTGAAGATATCGTGGAGGCCTATTTGCGCCCTCTGGGCGAGATACAAGCCTCTGCGGACAAAGGTTGGAAACATTATCTGTCTCTGGTCGCATGGGTCAATAACTCAACGGAATGGGGGCGGGAATTTATGACCGACAATTTCAATCCCTTTGTTTCAAAATTCATTGACGCACTCAAGACCACTCTTCCCAATGCAGATGAGCAGGCTCTTTATTGGGGGTATCATTACATGTCCGGTGCATTGACCCTGACATTTGCCGATACCCGCAGACTTGACACGTTGTCCGGCGGGAAAGCCTCATCATCGGACATCACGGTCGGCTATAAACACATGATCCCCTTTATCGCCGCAGGCTTTCGGGCCATCTGTGATGATCCGGATAATTCTAATAGTTAAATCCAATCGTCGCCGTGACCGTGCGCGGCGCCCGGTAGAAGGCGGAATACGCCCAGTCATTTCCCAGTTGCAGGTTATAGGCCGCAACGCGGGCCCGCTCATCGCTCAGGTTGCGACCGAAAACGCCAAACTCCCATCGCCCGCTTTCACTGATCCAGTTCGCACCCAAATCAAAGACCGTATATTCGTCCGGATCAAGGGCGGGACCGCCTCGTGGGAAAGCCGGGTTGTCACCGGGCCCAAAACCCTGAATCGGCACATTGGCCAGAAAGTATTCCTCCCGGTAAGAGGCGGAACCTGTGAAGATGATATTTCCGTTGTTGCCCAGATCATGATCATAAATGAATCCAAACCGGGTTGTGACTTCCGGTGTGTTTTGAGTTACGAAATTGCTTGCGATGTTGACTCCTCCCGAAATGATCTCCTCGATTTCAGCATCAATGTAGCCCGCCATGGCCGCAAGCGTGAAAGTTTCCGACAGCCGGAAGGCACCTTCAAATTCCAGACCCAAATACTCCGATTTACCGGCATTAAAGACCGATGAGACAAAGGTGTCATTTGTACCGTCACCATCCGAATCCACGCCCTCCTGGACCGTAATCTGCTGATCTGTGTAATCCGCCATGAACCCGGCGATACTGTAGCTCAGGCGATTATCGAGCAACCGTCCCTTGAAGCCGACCTCATAACTATCGACCTTCTCGGGACCAAACCCTTCCTGTGTAATCCCCGTCGGATCAAGATCGGCCCGGGCGCGCGGGTCAAATCCGCCCGCTTTAAAGCCCCGGGAGAAAGAGGCGTACGCGTTCGTCTCAGGTGTTAATGCGTAATCGATGGTAATACGCGGCGTGAACTCGTCATCTTTGCGCTCAAGATCCTCATATCCGGTTTGCGTGGCTACAAACACGGACGACATATTTCCCGAATCAAAGGAACCGGAGCCCAGGCCCAGCCACAATTCGCGGGTTACATCCGCAACGGTTTTGTCATTCGTGTAGCGGGCGCCGAGTGATACACCCAACCGGTCCGTGACGTTATAGGTGAAGTCCGCATAAGCTGACAGATTCTCTTTGGTCTGATCTCCGGCCTGGTAGATTGTGGCGCCCAGACTGGACAATATAACATCGAAATCACCGGAAGCACTGCCATCAAGGTAGTAAAGTCCGGCGACCCCCGAGAGGCGCTCACCCGTGTAAATCAACTGAAATTCCTGACTGAACTGACTATCCTCATAGGTAGCCGGAACATCAAAATCCTGTTGCGGTAATGCATCAAAGTCGATGGGTGTGACAGTTTCACCCTCGCGATAGGCTGTGACAGATTTGAGGGTCAATTTTTCTGATATATCCCATGTGGCCGTCGCGGATACGCCCCGGGTCTCCACTTCATTATCGTGGCCGATACCGGCACGTGTATCATACTCGTTATTCGTTACCTGAAAGGTCCCGTCGCGGCTGGGAAGCAGTCTGTGCCCGTGCTTGGCGTTGGAGTCATCCTGCGTCATATCGGCGGATATACGCAGATTAAACGTATCTGTGGGGTGCCATTCAGCGCTGACCCGTCCGGCCAGGATATTTTTGTCATAATGGTCCACCCCTGTCTCCAGGTTTTCACCAAATCCGTCGCGGGTGTAATGTGCCACTGCACCACCGACAGCAAAAGTCTCACCGAGCGGAATTGAACCGGAAACAATTTGATCAAACTGTTCATAAGATCCGGCATTGACGCGAACCCGCAGGGTCGGCCTTTCCATATTCAGACCTTTGGTGACATATTTGATGGCACCACCGATCGTGTTGCGTCCATACAGTGTGCCCTGTGGACCTCGAAGTACCTCGACGCGTTCAACATCAAAAATATCAAGGACGGCCCCCTGGGGACGGGCAATATACACATCATCCACATACAGTCCGACCCCCGGCTCAAAGCCCCAGAGCGGATCCTGCTGGCCAACACCCCGGATAAAAGCGATCAGCGTCGAATTGGATCCGCGCGCCACTTCAATTGTCGCGTTGGGTGTGATCTTCTGTACGTCCGTAATGTCAATCGCGCCGATGTCTTCAAGAAAATCGCCCGAGACTGCGGTTACCGCTATGGGTACGTCCTGTATGCTCTGTTCGCGGCGCTGGGCCGTTACAACAATTTCATCATCCGTAACCTGCGCCGTAACTGTTGCCGGAATGCAGGCCGCCGCAGTCGCAACGGCACACGCAGGAAGTTGTCGTAAACGTCGTGGCGACATATGCCTTCTCCATTCTTTCAACACTTGTTGAATAAGTCCTGTGCCATGAAAGTCAACACTGTTTTTGCCCCGTAGACACGCGGACGAAACGAGTGTCTCTGTTTTTCATGCCTTTTCAAAATTTTGTGGAAAAGCATTCACGCAATCGGGCACTCAATCGGGCATGATTCCAAACCCGATTCATGACAGATGTTGCCAAAACGGTGCCCCGGGTAAATCCGCCTGATCAACAATGTGGGTCAGTTAATTTGAGTCACCCTCACTTTTGCCTTCAGATCCGTACGGCAAAAGGCGTGCAGGAAACAGGTTTGCTCCCCCATATCAAGGGCTGTTTGTGCAAACCTGTCATCCGAGTCACTTTCCAGGAAAACGTGGGTTTCGACGGGTTCCGCACTTCCGGCCTTTCCGGTTCCACCACTCGCGCCGCCCCATGAAAAATGAATGTCCTGGACGATATTGTAGGCGTGTAAATCCTTTTTGGCGATTTTGGCATAGCGACCCAGCTGGGTCATGAAACAGAAGCCGATTCCCGTGGCCATGTAGGATTCCGCATTGGGGGCCCGTCCTTCCTCATCGCAGAGAAAGTGAAAAACAGAGCCGTGCGGGTTGAATAACTGTTGCTCAATCTGCTTCACGCCGTCATCACGAAGTTTGCAAATGCCCCGTACATGAAGCGTGCGGTCCTGATGTTCGGAATAACTGGATCCCTGTGAGGATGTTATTTCGTCTGTTTTGGGGCTCATTCCCGCCCGCCGGATCAGACCGTCCCACTCTCCATCCGGTTTAACATTATCCATGATGCCGGACGGGTCTTGTTCGTGGGCAGCCCCCAGAGGCAGGGCCCTGATGTTATCAACGGCTTTTCCGTTATGGGTGAGTGTGAACAGACTTTCCTTTTCACCCTGCATCAGGCCGTTAAGGGGTGAGGCCGAAACCGCATCGTAAATCAGGTCCTGAACGGTGTCTTTGCTCGCCTTCGTGTCGATTTGGACATCCAGCCCGATGTCCCTGGCCCCGCCGACCATGGTGCCCTTGAGCGCTGAACCGTGCATGGTGTAGTAGTTATCCTGAACGATGCAGATATCCATGATTTCCATGTCGCGCTGATCTGCCAGGGCCAGAAGCTCGTTCATGTAGGACGAAACCATGCCTGTCGTCAGAAATGACAGGGGACAGGGAGCCTCGTCGCAGCCATCCAGGTAGGACCCCTCGTCAGAAACCAGGCGCCAGACCCGATTGTCTTTCGAGGATACGACAAGTGCCTCCTTCTGCATGACCGAAAGAGACCGGGCAGCCAGGCGGACGACCTGATCTTTCTTTGCTGCGGGGGCGGTTAAATGCGCAGCGCCGTTTTTGACAAGGAAGAACCGGGGACGATCATCGTCTCCGAGAGAGTTTTCATGTTTCGGCATTTTCCATGTTCTCCTCAGAAATCCACACGTGCTTTCATACCATAGAAGGTCTGACCATCACCCGGCGAACATGCACCCGTGGATGATAAATCACCCGTAGCGGGCATGTCTACACTATCCAGAATGCCAATATCGTTGCAGTATTTCTCGGCGGTAATGTTATCTACCTGTTTCATCCCGATACGACGTTTTACAAATTTTAAGGCCCCTGTACGACGCAGCTAAACGGCCAGCCCCACATAATTTTCGGCAACCATGCGGCGCCCGGCTTCCGAGGTGGTCAGATATTCCATCTCGGCCTGCTTCATTTTCTGTTCGAACGGATCGTCATTGAATCGATGAGTTAGATTTGTGAGCCACCAGGAAAAATGTTCCGACTTCCACACGCGGGCAAGGGCCCTGCGGGAATACTCCGTCAAAATCGAGTCGCAGCCGTCAGCAAAATACTCAATAATGGCCGTATGCAGATAATGGATGTCACTCATCGCCAGATTCAGCCCCTTGGCCCCTGTCGGCGGAACAACATGTGCTGCGTCCCCGGCCAGCAACAGACGTCCAAACC
Source organism: Hyphomonadaceae bacterium (assembly GCA_014324115.1). Taxonomy (GTDB): domain Bacteria; phylum Pseudomonadota; class Alphaproteobacteria; order Caulobacterales; family Maricaulaceae; genus JACOMS01. Next base: position 32,782 of record JACOMS010000029.1, on the reverse strand, counting down.
GCATGGGTTCGGCCACAAAACTGCGTAATGGTGCAATGCTCTTCTCAAGGCTGGGTCCGGTGACAAGTGTTTCTGCGTACACAACCGGAAGACGTTTTTTGAATTCCGTCCAGAAATCCTCATCACTCCAGCGCCTGACATCATCATCGGCATCGCACTGGATATAGTAACGTGACCGCGTATGGGAACGCATGGAGCACAATGCAAATCCCCGGTCATGATTGATGTAAACGACTTCCCGGGCCACGGGCGGTGTATCGCTTAGAAGGCCTAACCAACCGAATGGGTAGGTCTTCATGTAGGTCTTTATGGCGCTGGCGGGAATCGCTGCGCGGCTGGGTCCATGATAGCCGTCACAGCCTACAATGATGTCGCAACCGATCCGGTGCGCTGCGCCCCCATGCCTGAATTCCACATACGGGTCATGTGTATCAAAATTTTGCGGGCGCGTATCCTCCGCCTCGTAAACTGCCGCTCCACCCCCGGCAAAACGGGCGTCCATCAGGTCTTTTGTCACTTCCGTCTGACCATAGGCCGTCACGATTCTCCCGCCGGTATATTGCGGCAAGTCTATCTTTGCCGGTTTGCCTTCATGCACCAGCTGAACGCTGTGATGGGGGATTCCCTGCGCCTTGAGCCGTTCATCACATTGGGCTTTTGCCAGAAGGTCGACGGTTATCTGCTCCAGAATCCCGGCCCGAATACGTGATAAAACATATTCAGGGCTCCGGCGCTCAAGGATGACATTGTCGATCCCGGCCAGATCCAGTAACCGTCCCAGCAAAAGGCCCGACGGTCCGGCACCGATAATAACGACTTGCGCGCGTTGCGGGATATTCATGACGTCTGCCCTTTGCCGGTTTCGCTACAGCTTAAACCTCAGGATCATGGCGGCGGCGATCAGCAACGGCACGGCGAAAAGCACAAATAGCGGATACATGCCCCATCCGCCCGCTGCCAGAACGCCCGCAATTATCGGGGACACAATGGCACCGACCCGCCCCAGTCCGGCGCCCCAGCCTACGCCTGTCGCCCGCACGGTCGTCGGATAGTAGCGCGCGGCCACTGCATACAATCCGGAAAACGCACCTTGGAGCAGAACACCGTTGGCAAATATCAGTGCATTGAGGATTGAGGCATCCTTTAATTGCAAAGCCCAGATAATTGAAAGCGACACCGCGCCACCCACAAAAAACAGAGCAATGGGTTTGGACAGTTTGACCTTTTTGGCCCACAGACCAATCGTTACAATTCCGGTGACTCCACCCAGATTAAAGTATGTGAGGGCCTGAATGCCTTCCCTGCGGGAATAACCGGCGTCCTCAAACAGCGTGGGTATCCAGCTAAGGAGAAAATAAAGGGTCATGAACCCCATGAAATAGGTTGTCCACAGGGCGATTGTGTCCCACCGGAATTGCGGCGCAAGAATACTCCCGACCGTTGCGGCCTTTATATTGTCCGTATCCGTTCGCTCAGGCAAAGCCGGAATGGGATCCCGCCTGAACCGTTTCAGTATGGCATTGATGTCATTCAGGTCTTTTTCTGACCGATCCTTTTTGGCTGCGAGGTAATCAACAGACTCGGGAAGCCAGAAAAATATCACCACACTCATGAGCAGGGTGGCGGCCCCCCCGCCCGTGAATACCATCTGCCAATTGTAATTTTCCAGGATCCAGTGGGCAATCGGCCCCACTAGGGTCGCCCCGAACGGATACCCCGCAATGGCGATTAAAACAGCAAAATCCCGGTGTTGCTCAGGCACGGCTTCGGATGCAATCGTGGCCGCATTGGCAAAGACAACACCCACGCCTAGTCCGGCCACGAACCTTACCAGCATCAACAGCAGAATGGATTGAGAGACAGTCCAGCCCAAAATTCTGACCTCGGGCAGGTCGCCCCTGATCTGGCCTGTCAGGATCATGGCCGTTCCGATAAACAGGGTAGACAGCAGGAGTATTCTTCGGCGCCCGATTCGATCCGCAAGGGGAGCCAGCAATGCAGCCCCGAGAGTCATACCGACCAGAGCGGCTGAAAATATGGGCCCTAACTGGCCTCTTGAAATTCCCCAATCGTTTGAAAGGGCTGTGGCCGCCACCGAGATGGAAATGACATCAAACCCGTCCAGCAGGCTCAACATGAAGGCGATGGCCACGACCAGGACCATGGCCGGTGTCAAAGGTCCATCATCAATACGCTGCCGGATTATATTTGCTTCACTCGTTTTCATTTGGCTCTCCCCGGGATTTACTCAAAATCTTCCGTATCAATGGCTTTGCGTACGCCTTCCGGATAACGATGACCCGCCACGGAAGACTGATTGATCAGTTTATCCGCACGATCCAGGATATCGGCACTCACAAACAATCCGGAGGTGGCAAAATTTTCTTTCATATGGTCAATGCTACCGGTCCCGGGAATTGCATGGACATGATCACCGCGGGACAGAATCCAATACAGAGACAGCTGCGCCGGTGAAACTCCGGCCTCTCCGGCCAATCTGTTAAACCGGTCAATCAGGCTTTTGTTTTTTGGCCAGTTATCCTCGCTGAAGCGGGGCTGTTTTTTGCGCAGATCATCATCAGGGAGGTCTGCGGGGTCCTGAATCCTGTCGGCCAGAGCCCCCCGGGCAACCGGAGAAAATGCAACAAAGGCCGTGCCTGTCTCTTTGCAGGCGTCCAGCACACCCAGTTCAGGGTTGCGGGTCCAGAGCGAGTATTCCGATTGCATGGCGTCGATCCGCGTTTGGGCGGCGGCCTTGCGCAACGTGGCTGCGGACATCTCCGACAGGCCGACCCCGCCGATTTTTCCCTCTTTCCGCAGATCGGCCAATGCACCGACACTTTCCTCAACAGGCGTATTCACATCGCGACGATGGAGATAATAAAGGTCAATGTGATTCACCCCGAAGGTTTGCAGGCTTTTATCGACGGCCCGCCGAATGGCTTCCGGATGACAATCTATGCGACGTTTGCCGTCATCAAACTCAACTCCGCCTTTGGATGTGATGAACATCTCGTCCCGACGGGACGCCAGGATTTCTGAAATCAGGGCCTCATTGTGTCCAAGCCCGTACAGACGCGCCGAGTCAAAGTGGTTATACCCGGTATCAATGGCGAGATTCAGAAGTTTCAGACTGTCGGCCTCGTCGGGCCGGGGGCTGTAGGCGTGGCTAAGCGACATGCATCCCAGTCCGATCGGGCTCAAATTCCGGCCCGAAATCTGTCTGTGTCTGAAGGGCATATACTCAGGCTTTGGTGCCGATCTGCCGGGTGACCATACGTTCGATCTGTTCCATGATTTCCTGGGTCGCCAGTATTTGCTGCACCGAGCCGTTGGGTTCACGGTTTTCCCTGATGGCTGCAAAAAACTCACGCTCCATCAGCTCAACCCCGTTCATGGAGACATCCACACCGGACACGTCGACTTGTTCACCGGTACCGCGCTCCATGTCATCATAGTAGGCGACGAAAGTCCCCTTGTCGCAAATGTAACGGAACGTCGTGCCTATCGGCCCCTCGTTGTTGAATGACAGGGATATGTTGCAGATTTTACCTGTCGGCGTGCGCAACAGTATACCCATATCCATATAGATACCGAGTTCGGGATGAACCGGACCGGCGACCGCATACAGGTCTTCAATTTTTTCTCCGGTTTGATACATGAACAGGTCGATGGAATGGGCGCCATGGTGCCAAAGCAGGTGATCCGTCCAGCTTCTGGGTTCTCCAAGGGCATTCAGATTGGAGCGCCGGAAGAACCGCGTGCGCATCTGCATCTGCTGAATGTCCAGTTCACCGGAATTGACACGCCGGTGTATCCACTGGTGAGGCGGATTAAAGCGGCGCACGTGACCGACCATGGCCTTGAGCCCCGTTGCATTGGCCTTGGCAACCAATGCCCTGGAGTCCCCGATATTGTCGGCCATCGGAATTTCAACCAGGACATGCTTGCCGGCATCCAGCACCTGCATGGCCTGTGACCCGTGGACAGGGGTCGGCGTGACCAGAATAGCCGCTTCCACGCCGGGCCGGGCCAGGCATTCATCCAGGTCCAGTGACCAGTGGGCGATGCCGTGATCAGCCGCAACCTGCCGGGTTGCTTCCTCAACACCCCCGGCCAGAGACACGACCTCAATTCCCTCAATGTTGCCCAAGGCTGCCAAGTGTTTACGGCCAAAAGCGCCCTCGCCCGCCACGACTATTTTCATTGTACATTCTCCAGAACAATATGCCCCAGCGCCGTATTGGACGCGGGCACGTGATAATGCCTGTGCAGCTCTTTAACCTGCGGATCAAGTGCGCCGCGCATGACCAGCCACATAACCATTTCAATGCCTTCCGAGCCGGTTTCGCGGAGGTATTCGATATGCGGAATTTTTCGCAGCCGGTCCGTATCTTCCGTCATGTCATCCAGGAATTTCCGATCCCATTCGGCATTGATCAGGCCGGCCCGCGGCCCCTGCAACTGGTGGCTCATGCCGCCCGTGCCCCAGATTTGAACATTCAGATCTTCGTTAAAACCGTCGACGGCCCGGCGGATGGACTCACCCAGTTTCCAGCAGCGCTCGCCGGACGGAACGGGATAGGTCACGACATTGACCATGAGCGGGACGACCCTGCAGGGCCACGAGTCCGGTTTGTTGAACATGACGGTCAACGGCACCGTCAGGCCATGGTCAACCGGCATATCGTTGACAATGGTCATGTCAAAATCATCCATGATCAGGTTTTCGGCAACATGCCAGGCCAGTTCCGGATGGTTTTTTACAACGGGTACCGGGCGCGGCCCCCAACCCTCGTCGGCGGGCTGGAATTCGTCGGCACACCCGATGGCAAATGTCGGTATAATCTCCTGACTGAAAGCCGATGCATGATCATTAAAAACCAGGATCACCGCATCCGGTCTGTTTTCAGGCTTCATAATCCACTGTCTCGTCCAGTCAAACCCGGCAAAAATCGGGGCAAAATATGGGTCATCCTCCCTGTTCTGATCGGCGCCGACACCGATCAGGGGCACATGACTGCAGGCGATCCCGTACTGTAGATCCGCCATCCTAGTTTCCTTCCCTGATGGACCGGTTTCCCTCAACCGGTCGGCCACCCGCCATCATCATGGCCTTGTAATCCTCTACGCTCATGCCCGTCATGGCGGACGCCGCGTGAACAAAGGACAGACCGTCCGTAGAAAATATCTTCGCGAGGTAATAAATGTTGCCACCCAGTTCGAGAAGTCGATTGTAGTCCCGTGCCAGAACGGCATCCTTCTGCTCTGCGGTCATCGGCCAGTCTTCCAGATATTTCTTTTCATCGGCCCGCCATTTTTTTCTGTTTTCCGGCTTCATCAGGCTCATTGAAAACTGGTTGATCCAGTAGCCCTGTCGCGCCTTTCCGGACGTGAACAGGGTCGTGCCCGGAATATCCTCCGCCTGCCTGAAAAATGTATCTCTTCTGTTCATTACAGACCTCCGGCTTTGAGTTGCGCATCAAGGCGCGGATAAACACGCCTTGCATTGCCTTCATAGACATCGTGACGGACCTCCTCCGGCAGGCCAAGCCTGTCCACATAGCGTTTTGTATCGTCAAAGTGAAAACCGGTTTGAGGGTCAATCCCGCGCACGGCACCGATCATTTCCGAGGCAAACAGAATATTTTTGTAGTCGATCACGTCGAACAGCAGGTCGATTCCCGGCTGGTGATAGACGCAGGTGTCAAAGTAGACGTTGGTCATCACATAATCGTCCAGGGAGGGCTTTTTCAGCATATCCGCAAGCCCCCGATACCGTCCCCAATGATAGGGCACGGCCCCGCCGCCATGGGGTATGATGAACTTCAGATCCGGAAAATCCGCAAACATGTCTCCGGTTACAAAATTCATGAAAGCATTGGTATCTGCGGCCATGTAGTATGAGCCGGTGGCGTGAAAACACGGGTTACATGATCCGGAAACGTGGATCATGGCCGGAACCTGCAACTCCACCATTTTTTCATAAAGGGGATACCAGTATTGATCTGTCAGGGGCGGTGCGGAGAAATGCCCGCCGGACGGGTCAGGGTTGAGATTGCACCCCACAAAATCCAGCTCCAGGACGCAGCGCTCCAGCTCGGCAACGGCATCATCAAGCGGCGCCGGTTTTCCCCCGACAACCTGTTGCGGAAGCTGGCAGACGCCAACGAAATTTTTCGGAAACAGGTCAACAACCCGACGGATCATGTTGTTACAGGCCCGCGCCCAGTCAACCGATGTCCCGCTATCCCCCACATGGGGCTCCATACGGGAGGCGCGGGGCGAGAAAATTGTGATATCCGCACCCCGCGCCTGTTGAAGTTTATACTGGTTATCGGCGATAATTTCATGAAGTTCACTATCATCGTAAACAGGCAGGACCGGACGCGGCAAAGACGGATTTTCCAACCGTGCCTTTTGCGCCTTCCGGAATTCAAGATGGGCTGGCGGCACCAGGGTCTGATGTCCGTGACAATCAATGATTAACGTCACCGGGCCGCCTCCATCAGGCCCGTGTTCAGGCCCGTATTCAGGACAGCCAGCTTGTCACTGAGGTTTCCAGGCGGCGGATTGATACCCAGGGAGCCGATTTCCAGCTGCCGACGGACTGTACCCCTGCTCATTATCGCTTCGACACCCAGGCTTTGCAGCGTTTTGACAACCTCTTCCATCTCTGCGGCCCGGCGCACACCATGCACCATCATCCGGCCCAGATAATAATTGACCCTGTTGAGCCAGCGCTCTCCCATGGACGCAAATACTTCTTCCGTCACGTCGGCGCGGTCCGCCGCCGTGACGCATTCCGCCGCCAGTGCCTCAATGCCCTTGATCATCACCGACCGCAGCATTTTAATGCAGCAGGCCTGCCCGACCCTGTCCCCGACAATGCGCGTATTCTGAAATCCAAGGCTGGCCAGTTTCGCCCGGGCGTCTGCGGCTTTTTCTCCGGAAATCAAAAGGGGGACATCAAGCTGCCCGGGATTGACGGGGGCCATAATGGCCACATCCACATAATCAATACCGCGGGCGCCGAGGCTGTCGGCAATCTCACGCTTGGTGGCGGGAGCCACGGAGTTCATTCCAAGAAACAGGGTTCCCGGGTTCAAATGTCCGGCGGTCTCCCTGGCAGCCGTCACAGCCTGGTCCGCGGTGACAACGGACAGAACCAGATCGACAGTCTCCGAAAGCGCCGCAAGCCCGGGCTTTGGAGTGACGCCGAGGGTTTCAAAGTCGGAAATTTTGTCCCGTGCATATTCCGGTTGGGTCAGCTTGATATCGTAACCGCATCCCTGCCCCTGCCAGCGGGAGTCACTGCAAAACCCCTGTGCGGCTTCGCCAAATCCCAGAAAACAAACCGGAACAGCCATGGAAATACGGCTAGCCGGGTCTTCGTAAAATTTCAAATCGGAAGTCATGAAAATATATAAGAAAAAACGAACAATAGCCAAGGTCAGGACTTATCAGTTTAATGGTCTCCCCTAAAGTTGTGATATGTGATTCACGGGTTGCAGGGGAGATTTTGCGATGGGTGATATACCTATGTCATCAAAAAAGGGCTTGCCCGGATTGAACCGTTTTTCCCTTTGCCTGACAGCCGGACAGGCCAGTGACCTTGTCGGGGCCAAAATCCTCTATAGCGTCGGATTCCTGAATAAATCAGCGATTTCATCAAGGCCGGAGCGGATGTCAATGCGCGGGAAGAAAGCGATGGGACCCCGCTGCATTATGCAGCGCAGGATGGCCATGCTGAAACGGTGACAGCCCTCATTGAAGCCGGTGCAGACATCAGGGCAAAAACCGACGACGGCATGCTCCCCGCAGACCTGGCAAAGGACAACGACATATTGCGGGCTCTGAATGCGGCACGGCGTTAATAGTGTGAACGCCTGCGACGGGAACACCCTTGAGTGATAGGGCGTGGAGCCCGCGGGCCTGATATTGCGTACTTACGACTTGAAAACGGAGCCGGAGCCGGGTTGCAACCGGTTATGACAGATGTGCGCACACCCTGCCTCGCTGCTGTCCGCATCGCGGCCACCGTCACATACCGGATTTACATGGGTCCCGACCCTGACGCCTGGTGCAATGGCGAATCACGCTGTGCCGGGTCCGGCAGTCGCAGGCTGCGAATTGCCGCCATTTGTCAGCGATTTTCCTTGGTCTGATCCTTGTATTGCAGCACTGGCAATTACCAATGCAGCCGCATAGTAGTAATAATAGGTTATTGCCTGCTCCCGAATCAGGCCTGACTGCATTGCCGACAGAAATCTGATGTCAGTAAAAAGCGCTACACAAATACTGCCGATGCCTGTAAACCAGAGACCTTCGTACTTCTCTGCCAACACCAACCCGAAAGAAATCACCGCCAGCACCAGCAGGATGATCCCACCAACTCCTCCATAGATATGGAAATAGTTCGGGATTACCATGAATAGCACGGCCGAACCCGTCAGGCCAAGCAGTTGTTTTGTTGTCATGGTCGATGATGACCCGCCAGCGAAGGCTTTCACAAAACGGGGCGCAAGAAAAGCCCCGGCCAGAAAACCGCCCATACTCGCCGCCCATAATGTGAAGCCAAATGCGACGCCATCCGGTACGAACGCGGCGTACACCACAGCAGGAACCACATTGATCACCGCCCATCCTGTCCCGAACCGGATCAGTTGCCTCTGCCCGCCAATGGCATAACCGGCCGTGGCGACCAGAGCCGACACGCCGCCGCCAGAACCGATAACGTACGCAACGACTCCCGAAACGCCCCACCAGAGCAACGCTGTCAGTCCGTGCGTGATGACTCCGGCGAGAAACACAAGCCAAAACTTCAGACTCGGGCGATGGGTCAACCCCTGACTGTACTCCCGCGCACGGATCCCGCCCATTGAAATCACGGCAAAAGCGACGATCATACCCGCATTGACAAGCACGCATGACCAATCGGGATGCACAAACCCGTGACCGGGCAGGCTCGTAACATGTAGCGGCAACCCGGCCCCCGGATTAAACGGCAGCAGTAGCGCCCATTGAGACACAAGATCCCGCACCTCCGCCGGGCCAAGGGATATGAGCGCGTGTACCACGGCCAAGGCGACCGCCAGCCCAAGCGGTCCCGTAAGGTAGTATGGCTTTATGGCCTGCAATGGCGATGTGTTCCAGGATGTGCGCCCCGGATCGGCCCGCATTTGCAGTTTCTTCATGACCCGCAAGGGCGATGTGTTCCGGGATGTATACTCCGGTTCGGCCCGCGTTTGCGGTTTCTTCATGGCCTGCAAAGGCGATTTATTCCGGGATGTATGCTCCGGATCGGCCCGCATTTGCGGTTTCTTCATGGCCTGCAATGGCGATGTGTTCCGGGATGTATGCTCCGGATCGGCCCGCATTTGTGGTTCCCTCGAGGCCTGCAGGGGCGATTTACTCCGGGATGTATGCTCCGGATCGGCCCGCATTTGCGGTTCCCTCGAGGCCTGCAGGGGCGATTTATTCCGGGATGTACGCTCCGGATCTGCCCGCATTCGCAGTTTTTTCATGGCCCGCAAGGGCGACGTGTTCCGGGATGTACGCTCCGGATCTGCCCGCATTTTCAGTTTCTTCATGGCCTGCAGGGGCGATTTCCGGGTACGCCTCAGGTTCCGGTTTCCCCTGTACCGTTCTATCATGGCCTGAAAGGGCGATGTATTCCGGGTACGTCTTGAGTTCCGGCGTTTTTTGTACCGTCTTTTCATGGCTTGCAACGGAGGTTCGTTGCCTGGCCATGCAGCCTGGTCAGCATGTCTGTCTCCCGTCGTTCTCCCTGCTCATAACCGGTCCTGCCATAAAAAACGCCGACCGGCAAGGATCTATGTCATCATCCGGGACGGGACACCCGGGCTCAAGACCCGGCGCCTTCGCCGGGTTTGTCACAATTTTTCCAGCAAAAACAGATATTCTGTATTCCTGCCTTCATCTGCACGAATCCAGTGGTTTGTCCAACGCATTCCGGACATCACGTTCCTCCTGTAATCTATCCCGATGATGTTGATTAGCCTGCCGGTACTCTTCATTGCCTCAATCAACTCATCAAAAGTGGCCCGACCGCCCGAGCTGTATGACAAAAGAACATGCCGGGCCGGAACGCGGTTTAATAATTTTTCTATCGCCTCGACGGCCATGAAGCGACCGGACGCGCTTTTTCTGAATTCCTCAAATACTGTCGCCGCAACTGTATCGCGCGTGTCGGTCCGTCTCAGGGCTTTGCCGAACAAGGGCGGCTCGTCGTTCAGAATAATTGTTGTCCACAGGTGATAATACGACGCATATCGAACGCGCGATGGCGGCATTTTTTCGTTGTTTGACCCGTAGGGCGGGTCCAGATATGCAAGATCAATGTTTTCCACGTCTTCCAAAACATCGAATATATCCCCGCGCTTATGTCCGCATGTCGCCTTCGGGAAGACGTACCTGGGCTCAGACAGGACAACATCATTGTAGGATCGGGGCGCCCATTCACTCAGGTATGACGTAAAGTGCCCTATCGTACTGTCAACTTTGTCCATGGCGATAATCAGGCTCGTCAAGGCCACTGCTTCCTCATGGGGTTCCAGGCCAAGTTTACCGATATGCCTGCGTATACCGTCGAGCTTGCGGGTATTCTTGCGCTGCCAGGGTTTCTTGAGCCCGTCGCCTGACGGAGAATTGGGACACCCGCCATAATGGTATGTGAACCAGCCGTCGATCGGTGATACGTCATTAAGCTCGTCTATAAGTCTGTCATAGGGATGTCCCGGTCGCGCACCCAGATAACATCGTGAGAAAATTTCTGACCAAACCGCAATATCGCAGGAAAATACTGAATAACCGGACCGTGCCAGAGCTTGTGCAACCCGGGTTGATCCCGTAAACCCGTCAAATACTGTTTTGACGTTCATAGGCGCAACCATATCAATGATATGGGGAATAATTTTCAGCTTGGAGCCGATATACTTTATGCTTTCAGTCGGCACCTCCTGCGCCGGATCGTGATTGAACAGGTCCGGCTGGGCCATGTGATAGTTCATGGCGATTCGCCTTCACGAATAGATTGAATATCATCTTTTACCTTCTGCAATGCGTTAGCGTGGCCTCTTTTCGACGATACAAGTGCATGCGAGAACAGGGAGACAAGCACAAAATTGTGTGAGTAATCAATCCAGCCGCCCGTAAGACTGTCGAAGTGCGATATTGCATTTCGTGTGTGAGTCCACAATCCGCGCTGCAGGGCATTCGCAGTTGCATCGCCGTACCTTACCTCACAGATATACCCTCCATGACTATCCAGAAAGCGAAATACCGGGTGCTTCCGTCCTCGTCCTCCGGATAACTTCTCAATAACATGTGTTTGAGAGCGAACCGCGTCAGAATCAAAAACCAGTATATTGCAGCGCCGGTGCTTTTCGTCATATATCAGCGGCAGGATATTGATTTCCTGGAAGTCTTGAAAGGCAGGGTCATCCAGGATTCGAAGGATAGCCCTACGATCTGTAATTCTGTCCGATCCCTCGGCAACGAGCCGGGGAAACATAAGCGTATTTTTGTCGGTAGAGAGTTGCAACGGTCCATCCCCGTATGCTTTCAGACTGACAGCTATCTTTTCGTCTGTTACATCGTTGGTTATGCTTATATCCTCCTCTTTTGATTTGGCACGGAAAAGGTCTTTTCCGACATGTGTAGAGGAGAAGTCGTACATGTACTGATTGATAAACTCCGAAATAGCTATTTCAGCCAGATCACCGTGCGTCTTGTTTCCGATGAGTCGCATGGTAAAAATGTTATTCAGCGTCATGGTGATGAGTTGCGGGCGCTTGCTTACCAACAGCTTGAGGCGCGACGTGAAGTCTTTGTACGGGTTTGCGTGGGTCATTCGAATATGCTGCTCCGCAACCGTCGCGGAAGCCGGACACCAGCCTGTTCGGACAGCCACCGTAGCGGTGCATCATGGACTTGTGCTGCACTCATACCCGCCCCGGCGCTTTCCATGCCGTTATTCGCCCACCGGGGTGACCCCCGATGGAAAGTAACCCCCGGATTCACTTCAGGCAAGGCAAAGGCAACATAAATATCCCCGCCCGCGCCTTGGGTGTCGTCGTTGCCCGGCCATACAGCGTGATCGGCATGCCTGTCTCCTGCTCCTGTGGTTCGCCCTGATCATAACAGACCGTGCCGTAAAAAACGCCGACCGGCAAGGGTCCATGTAATCATCCGGGACGGGATACCCGGGTGCTTGCATTTATGGTGCTTGCATTTATGGTTCCCGCGTTTACAAATCGGCTGATCACATCAAGGCCGCAACAATCAAAGAGGGACATGACCATGGTTCGACTCCTGATGATCGCAGCCCTGCTCTGTATCGGTTCCTGCACCAGGCTGGATTGTAACGATTGGGACAGCTCCATCGGTTCCTGCACCAAGCTGGATTGTAACGATTGGAACAGCTCTGAATTCTTCGGGAAAGCCACGGCGGCGGATGTAGGTTGGTGCCTGGCGGCCGGAGCGGATGTCAATGCTCGGGACAGTGACGACAAGACACCGCTGCATTGGGCGGCGCAGAATGGCCATGCTGAAACGGTGGCAGCCCTCGCCAGGGCAGGAGCGGATGTCAATGCGCGGGACAGTGACGACAAGACACCGCTGCATTGGGCGGCGCAGAATGGCCATGCTGAAACGGTGGCGGCCCTCGCCAGGGCCGGGGCGGATGTCAATGCGCGGGACAAAGACGGCCATACTCCGCTGCATTGGGCGACGTATAATGACCATGCTGAAACGGTGACAGCCCTCGTCAAGGCCGGGGCCGAGGTTGATGCGCGCACAAAAGGAACCTTTGGGGAAGGCGATGACGAGGTGGTTAAATGGAGCAGCATAGACGGGTCGGTGACCGATGTGAGCACGGAGGATGGCCGGACCCCGCTGCAT
>JACOMS010000029.1:0-19703 GCA_014324115.1 Hyphomonadaceae bacterium | reverse complement strand
CTGGAGATGCCGGAACGGTGGCGGCGCTCATCAAGGCCGGGGCGGATATTGAGGCGCGGGACGATGGCGGCGGGACACCGCTGCGTGAGGCGGCGAGGGGTGGTGGCCATGATGAAAAGGTGGCGGCCCTTATCAGGGCCGGGGCGGACGTCAATGCGCGGAACAACAGCGGCCAGACACCGCTGCATGCGGCGGCGTATAGGGGCCATGCTGAAACGGTGGCGGCCCTCGTCAGGGCCGGGGCGGATGTCAAGGCAAAAACCAAAACAGGAAAGATCCCCGCAGACCTGGCAAAGGACAGGGACGTACTCCGGGCTCTAAATGCGGCGCGACGTGAATAATGTGAGCACTCGCACCGGGAATATCCCCAGGTAAAAATACGCACGGCACCCCGGGAACACGCCCGCGGGCCTGATACTGCGCGTTCATGACTTGAAAACGGAACCGGCGCCGGGTTGCAACCGGTTAGACAAATGCTGCCCGCACCCTGCTTCGCCGCTGTCCGCATCGCGGCCATCGTCACATACCGGATTTAATGAGTCCTGACCCCGGGCAACCTCCCCAAGCATGTTCATCAGTCCCCGTTGAGGCCGGGTCGGGCGCCAGTTTTCCCGATAAGTCATGCCGATTGTCCGCTGCATGTTCCTTGTCGTCTTTCCGACAATTTTGACCCATCCGGCTTCAAGCTCAACCGCCACCTGATCCGGTGATAAAATTGTCAGGCAATCCGTTTGCATCAGAATCTGGCGTATTGTGATAACCGAACCGCATTCAACCCTGACGTTCGGCGCGGTGAGGCCGACATTCCCGAACATCTGCTCCCACCGATCCCGCAGCGGCACCCCCCGGGGCGGCAAACACCAGTCATAGGCGGACAATGACTCCAGCGTGTGGGATGTATGGGTTTGTAACGGATGGGCATATCGGGCGATCACAACCGGCCAGTCCCCAAACAGGGGAACCTGAAGGAGATCAGGGGCTGTCATGTCTTCCCGCAAGGCCCCGATCAATATATCGAGTTCACCGTTTCTGAGCGGCTCCAGAAGTTCGGCATGGGACCCCTCGGCTACATAAATATCACAGGTCGGCCAGAATTTTTGAAATCTGACAATAACTTCCGGCAGTACCCGGGCCCGGCACAACGGCATGGCACCTACGGCGACACGCCCGGCATTCAGACCTCTCAGGGCCCTGACTTCCTCAAGGGCCGACCGCAGTTCCGCCTCTGCCAGTGAATACCGCCGCGCATATGCGCATCCGGCATCCGTGAGTTCAAGCCCCCGCCCCCGTCGCCTGACGAGACTTTGCCCCAGCGCCCCCTCAAGATCGGAAACGGCGCGATGGAGTGAGGCCCGGGCCAGTCCGCTGCGTTGATGGGCCGCCGCATAACTCCCGCTCCGCGCCAGGGCCAGAAAGGCGCGAATTTGTGCATGAGTCACACGCACGGACCGGACAAACGCCAGAAACGCCTTGAGCCGCGGATGCAGAAGGTCGGCACCCCGGGTCGGTTTCATGCCGTCACTCTGCCGCCGGAACAGTTGCATATCCAGCTGCTCTTCCAGCTTCGATATGGCCTGGCTCATGGCCGGTTGCGACATGTGCACCGATTTTGAGGCAGCCCGCAGGGATCCAAGCTCGAAAGTCTTTACAAAGGCCCGAATATGACGGATGTTGAATCGCCACGGCTGCATGCCCTTTCGTTAGCATATGCTTATATGTGTTGAGAAGTCCGGACTTGCCTGACCGTCTGTTCCCGGAGTAGGTTCGGGGCCTGATTTTTTAGCAGTATCTGGAGGATGTCATGGGTGTGGTTGTTCAGAATATCGACCGGGTTGATCTTGACACAGTGGATCGCCTGGCCCGGTCCGGCACGTCGACGGTGTCGGAAGCCCAGGGTCGCACCGGCTGCATGAAACCCTACATGCGTCCCGTTTACCCCGGCGCAGCCATTGCCGGTAACGCCGTGACCGTGTCTGTTCCCCCGGCCGATAACTGGATGATCCATGTTGTGGTCGAACAGTGTCAGGAAGGCGATATCCCCGTTATCGCGCCGACATCCGGATCTGATGCCGGATATTTCGGCGATCTCTTTGCCACCGCTCTTAAATACCGGGGTGTCCGCGGCCTCATCATTGAGGCCGGATGTCGCGACATTGCGGAACTCCGGAACATGGAGTTTCCGGTCTGGAGCAGATACGTCCACGGAACCGGTACGGTCAAGGAAACACCCGGATCCGTCAACATACCCATTGTTTGCGCCGGTGTCACCGTTCATCCCGGGGATGTGATTGTGGCCGATGATGACGGCGTGTGTGTGGTCCCCCATGCCGCCGCAGCCGCGGTGCGCGACCAGGCCATGGCCCGTGAGGAAAAGGAAGCCCGCAACCGGGCCAGATTTGCCGCCGGTGAGCTCGGCCTTGATGTTTACGGCATGCGGGAGCAACTGGCCGAAAAAGGCCTGAAGTATATCTGATGCGGCCATCACAGGCCATGCCGCCGTCCGGGGGCGCCCGGGACGTTCACCCAAACCCGCGCAGGCCTGCATTCACACCTCCCGCGGGCGCTGTGGATGCCCATTGCCATGTGTTCGGTCCTTCAGACAGGTTTCCATATTCGCCGCTGCGCAAATACACGCCCCGTGATGCACCGGCAGAAAAGCTCTTCGCCTTGCGGGATCATCTGGGATTTGACAAAAATGTCCTGGTGCAGGCAAGCTGTCACGGCCGGGATAATTCCGCCATGCTGGATTGTCTGCACAAGTCGGCAGGCCGGGCCCGCGGCGTCGCCATAGTCGATCCGGCTGTTTCCGATGCGGAACTGGAGAAGCTGGACAGGGCCGGTGTGCGGGCTGTCCGTTTCAACTTCCTCAAACGTCTTGTCGATCCGGTCTCCCCGTCAGACTGTCTTGCACTGGCAAACCGGATCGCGGATATGAACTGGCATGTGGTCGTTTATTTCGAAGCGGCGGACATGGACGACATCGCACCGCTGTTAAAAGACATCCCCACCGTTGTTGTGATTGATCATATGGGGCGTCCCGACATTGGCCTGGGGGTTGAACATGCGCAGTTTGAAGGGTTTGTGTCCCTGATGGCGGCCAATCCGAATTTCCGGGTCAAGGTTTCCTGTCCGGAACGGCTGTCGGTGACGGGCCCGCCCTATGACGATGTGGTGCCGTTCTCAAGGATGTTGGTACGGCGGTTTTCAGATCGCGTTCTGTGGGGAACGGACTGGCCCCATCCCAACATGAAAAGCCATACGCCCGATGACGGAGAACTCACGGATCAGATTCCCCGCATGGCCCCGACACCGGACCTGCAGCGGAAGCTGCTCGTGGACAATCCAATGCGGCTTTACTGGCCGGAGCACGTAGCGTGAGTGGTATTCCCTGCATGCTCATGCGCGGCGGCACCTCCAGGGGACCGTTTTTTCAGGCATCAGATCTGCCCTCCGATCCGCAGGAGCGAAATGCACTTCTGCGCAGTCTCATGGGGTCTCCGGATGCGCGTCAGATAGACGGTATCGGCGGCGCGCACCCCCTGACGAGCAAAGTCGCGGTTGTCAGTCCGGGCGCACACGGGGACTGTGATGTGGATTATCTGTTTCTTCAGGTCACACCTGATACGGGTGCTGTCTCCGACAGTCAGAATTGCGGCAACATGCTGGCCGGAGTCGGGCCCTTTGCCATTGAGCGGCAACTGGTCAGGGCCGGTGATACGGAAACGACCGTTCGCGTCCACATGGTCAATTCCGGGTCCCGCGCCGATCTGATTGTCCAGACACCGGGAGGCCGGGTTACCTATGGGGGGGATGCCCGCATTGACGGGGTGCCGGGCACCCATGCCCCGGTCATGCAGTACTACTCCGGGACGGCCGGCGCCCAGTGCGGGCAACTCCTGCCCACCGGCAATCCAACAGATTATCATGAGGGCAGGCCCTGCACACTGATTGATAACGGTATGCCCTGCGTCCTGATCCGGGCCGGGGTTACGGGATGCAGCGGCCATGAATCCCCGGATGACCTGGAAAACAACCCTGCCCTGAAAGCGTGTCTGGAGTCCACACGGCTTTGGGCGGGTCAAAAAATGAATCTGGGCGATGTGTCCCGGAAAACCATTCCCAAAATGTGTCTGATATCGGCCCCGGAACGGGGCGGAATTATTAACACCCGCACCTTTATCCCGCATCGCGTGCATCAGGCTATCGGCGTACTGGCCGCCGCGTCCGTCGCAGCCGCATGTATGTTGCCTGACAGTGTCGCCGCAGGTCTGGCCGCATTTGAGGCAGGCAATCCCGGCCCCGTGAATGTGGAGCATCCGACGGGAGCCCTGGCCATTGAGCTGGAATGGGAGGACGGCAGGATCATACGTACCGGCATCCTGCGCACGGCCAACAAACTGATGGACGGGCTGGTGTTCCCGTGAGGACAGCAATCACGGAGTTCGGCGCAGCCTGCGCTTCCAAAGTCCGATTCGGTCACGGCTCCGTAATGTGACTGTCACATCCCGCCCCGGAAAGGTTGACGCCCGCCTGCCCGGTTCCGTAAAACAAACCGTGAACAACCACATAAGGTCGAAAATGTGTTCGCAAGGACCGGGGACCGGCGCAGGGTTGCAATCCGTGCTGCTGTCGTCGCATACCGGATGCAATGAGTCCCGGACCCGGAGTACCGTCCGGTGTCCATAAAGGCATGTTTATGCGGATTTTTCCCAACCCGTACAGCCAACGGGATGCCTGCATGGTTCGTGTCAGTTTTTAGTCGATTGACTTGATTACGCCGCCATGACGTGCTACCTCATTAAAGACGAAAAGAGAGTAGACACAGGGATTGAGGAAGAAACTGCTGCGATTTGTTACAATTAAAATGCAGGAAAAGTAGGGAAATCAGGAGGCAAAAAATGAAAACAGACGTAGTGTTAATAACGACTATTCTGGCGCCTGTCCTGTCTTTGATGTATATAGGATTTCAGATATTGAAGTCGGAGATACAGGCTTTCCGTGGTGAAATACAGTCTTTCCGTAGTGAAGTACGTTCAGATATTCAACGGCTGGATACTCGTATTGATCGGCTGGATACTCGTATTGATCAAATACTGTTTTCGAAAATACAGGGTGGAGACGAATTATGAGAAACTGCCTTTAGCAAAACGCGATCCCTGGAAGATCCGCGAGAAGCGGGTTCACAAGCGGTTTCCCGATGCCTTCAGGATCTAAAAGCGCGGCGGGAATCGGTATCCGGAAAGCAATGCGGGCACAGCATATGTTTAATTTGAGTGACGCCTGTTTTAATGGTGGATATACCTTGACGTTCAAACCGGGCACGTTACATTAAGCTGGGGAGGAAACATTGTGACCGGCTTGGAAATTGAAAGAATTTTAATTGATATAGAGCGTGATCGGGCAGAGATTAGAAAGCTGGTACAGGAAACTGGGCATATTGGCTTAAGAGTGTTCCTGGAGCCCTTTCTGGCTGCTGTAGGTTTCATGGCCGCCGTCGGTACGGTCGTGAAGGTGTTCTTCTGATTGTCACATCCCGCAAGGTAGTATGGCTTATATTAAAGCGACTGCTGAACCTTTAACTTCCCCGACTGACCGCAGATTCCCCCGGATGGACCTGTTGCGGCCTGCCGCTGTCGGCGGGTAATCTGGCCCGAGGTCAGGAGCTTGTTGAAACCTCATTCGGCCTATGTGGATCATGAGGGCCAGACGCCGCTTCACGCGGCGGCCCACACTGAAAATGGGAGGACGGCAGGATCATGCGTACCGGAATCCTGCGCACGGCCAACAAACTGATGGACGGGCCGACATTCCCGTGAGGACAGCACAATCACGGGGTGTGGCGAAGCCTGCGCTTCCAAAGCCCGGTTCGGTCGCGGTTCCATAGTGTAACCCGCAGCAGGACTTGCTATGTGTGGCTTGCCGGAATCGAAAACGGCCCGGTTGCCCGTCAGCCATTAACCACATCGGAACGCCTGCCTTATTGTTTTATTCAGACGTCGGGTTTCCAAAGGGAACGATCTTCGGGTCGGAGAACGGGCCCGACAGACCTGTCTCCTTTGGCAGATCAGGCGGTAGCTTTTCGGAATCCACCCGGACCGTATATATATTCCGGACCGGGTCAACGACGATGATTCCAAAGCCTTCGTCGAAAGCGTCTATCGGCAAGGACATCTGCTCCGCAGCCCACTCGATTGATGGCCGCGCACAGGCCGACGCATCAATTGTCAACATAACCATCTCACCCATGTTTACCTCATGTTCTTGCCGGACGGAAGCACACCCGCCCCGCGGCCCACTCGACCGATGGCCGCACGCGAGCCGACGCATCAATTGTCAATGCAACCGTTTTCCCGTCTCTGCCTCACGCTCCGCCGGGCGCACTGCCAAGCACACCGAGGCCGGTCGGATATTCCTGCAGGATAGCCTGGTGCGGAGCAAACTCAAACGGAAGGCGCCATTACCCGGTCCGCAAGCGAAGACGGATTGATAATGCCGTAGCCGACTTCATCATTCCATCCCACTCGTCCAAGACCATCCGCAGTACTGCGCGCAGCGTCGAACATATCCGGGGGCGAAACAGCACTCGGCGGAAATTTGGTCCGCACGCTTGCGATACAACCCGCGGCCACCGGGCAAGCTGCCGACGTACCACTGTCGGGCTTACCGGCTCCATAAGCCTCTGAACCGTTGAAATGGGTGTATGCGGCAAGATCAGGCTTTTCCTCGGCGAGTTGCGGTTTCCCGGGTCCCTTTGAAGAATAACCGACCCGAACCTTGGTCACGTCAACCCCGGCGATACTCAACACGTCCGGATGCGAATTCGCGCCGTTAATCACGTTCGTTGTCACTCCTCCGCACCGGCGATCCGGGCAATCCGTGCCGCAATTGCCGGCGGCAAACAGGATGTCCGCGCCCGCCTGGGCCAAACTGCCGACGACTTGGTTGAAAGGGTGGTCAGGATTGTCACCGTATCGGCCGGAGTGACCCGGCGGAAAATCAAAACTCTCATGGGGCATGCCCCAGCTGTTGTTGACGACCAGCGAATGGTACGGCCTCTCCGCTTCCGGCTTACGCATCATCCCCAGAAGGACATTGTAAGCTTTTATGGCATCGCTCAAAAATCCGTCCATTCTTGATCCACCTTGGGTAGTGCTGTTTAGAACCGGGAAATCCAGAAGGGTGCACTCAGGCGCGGTTATCGAAGCACAGTAGGCGCACATGGTCCCATGACCGACAGGGTACCCGCCCGGATCAACGCCCGGCGTAGGCGTCCAGAATATGTGCGGATCAAGCCGCGCGGACAAACCACGCCTGCCCAGATGCCGAAGATTGATCCCGGTATCAACAATTGCAACTGCGACGCCATCGCCGCTCAGCCCGCGGCTCGACAAAGCCCCTACGTTGAGAAGCCCGCGCACATCGGCAGCATTGCCGAGTGGGGGATCGCCGGGGCAAATAGGCATAGCGCCTACCTGTGCATCAACGAACACCCGGGGACCATCGCCGGGATGTTCAGCAAGAGCGCCAACCTGATCAGAGTCGATAAAACCCCGAACCAGGAACTGCTCGTCATCGAGAGTCGCCATCATTTTCAGGCTTTCGGGGGTCGATCGTCCCTGCCCCATAGGCACGGCCGCGAACGTATCGTCCAGCCGGATGCCATCCGGCAGCATATCGCCGACGCTCGGGTCAACACCCATCGCGGCGATCTGATCGGCGGCCACGGCCTTGGCCGAAGCCACGGCCGAGGATATCAAGCGATCTTCCGCTTCTGTCAAAATAAGTACGGGAATAGTAACCATGATCTTCATTCTTTCAAATTCGTCCCGGAGACTGATTCGTTTGAGCCTACATGCTTCCTTTCACACCGTCAAGTTCAAATTAAATGCCTACCGGTTAGACAAATATTCCGGCGCCATGTCAGTCATTCGCGAAGGTTTGGTATTGCTTGGTACTAGACGGTTCGGGATTGCGGAACCTGGTGATGTAAAGCCTGATGTATTCCTTTTCGCTCCCGCAAGTGGACACTTCCAATAACCCTTGGATTTTCAGTGTGGAGCGTAACTACCGTTTTGGATGGAACCGCGCGGCCTGTCCGAAGTGTACGAACGGCTTGAGCGGGTTGGCGATTTGGGCGGTCCGCTTCAGTTGAGGACGCCCGCAGACGATGTGCCTTCCGGCGGACTGCCAAGGGTTGGCGGCACGGATTCGGGAAATCTACTTCCAGCTTCTCCGGCTCTCAAGGAAGGTTTTTGATTCTGTCAGGGTTTCCGGCTGCGTGTCGGTGAACAGTCCCGGCGCATACTGCGGCCGGTACTGATCAAATACCGGCCGGTACAGGGCCATATGCACATCCGGAAGCCGGTGTTGCGCCCGATAGGCGGCCATGTTGATCCTCGCCGTAACGGCCTGTTCGAATTTGGATTCGGCCTCGGCCAGCACTTCACCGCGCGGACCGAATAGGCCGGAACCGCCTGATCCCGCATCAGCAAAGAAACCGGGATTATCCGGCGACACGGCGTTGTTGACAATCACGCTGTGGACACCGTTATAGATCGTGCGCAAAAACATCTCGGCTCCCTTCATCGCCATGGCGCGGAACAGCTCCGGTTCGCGCTGGACGGAAGACGTTGTCAGATTGCCGATATCCGTGCGGTGCACGGGAATGACAGCATCGGCGCCATACATTTCCACATACCGATCCAGAACGTTGTAGACCGTCGTGGTAAACAGTTCGATCCCGGCAAACACGCCCTTGATATTTCGCGCTTTCCAGTCTCTCGCAATGATCGCCCCTGCCGGATCAATGATGGTTGTGATGCTGAGAATGTGGTTGGGCCAGTCGTCGTCAACCGCATATGAGCCGAATTTGATATAGCAACCGTGCTCCCGGGCTTTCCCGGAGATCACTTCGGTCTCCGGTCCCGGAATCTCGATGGCGAGCCGCAGGACTTCGTCGCGATCCCAGGTCGACCAGCCTGTAATCGGAAATTCATGAAAACAGAGAAGATCCTTTTTGCCGCCGAAAAACTGGGCTTTGTCAATAAGCTCAACCATATGATTGAGATTGTCCTGAATGCCTGTTCGCGGTGAACCTGAATCGACGCTGCGCACACGGGATTGAACCACGGCGACGGATACAACATCTTTCTTTAGCGGCACCCGGGCATAGTTGTTCCCGTTCGCGGGCACGGACAGCGCCGTCTTCGGCTGATTGTCCTGTGCTTCGGCCCGGCGGCCCGTCAACCCCGCCGCGCCCACCGCTGCGCTTCCGGCCAGCAAAGCGCGACGGGACAGCCTCATGTCTGCGTTATCGAACATTGTTCCCTCCATCGGTCAGGTTTCAAAAAGTTGATCCCTCCGGACGCCACAGGGGGCACCGCCGGAGATCCGGTCATGCGACTATCACCCTTATGCTATCATGACCACATGTGTTTCGCTGGCGGTGCACGCACTGCGCCGGGCCCTGACATGTGTGCTGTGGCAAAATTTCCTTTGCAGTCCGTGACTCACTTATCATAGTGTGAGGGAACACGTTAAACGGACAGGCCCCGGCACAGTTGCCGACCCGCTTGTGGGCCCAAACTGCCGCTGTCACAAGTTGAGGTATGGGAAGTGCACGAAGAAACCGTTGCGAAGCTGCTTGAGGCCTCCCGCAACAGGGCGCCTGCCTCTCCGTTGCGGCTGATTTTAGCGGTGCGCGAAGGGGCTGTCCTGCGGCCGCCCCCGAACCCGGATCAGTTCGACTCGAGAATTGAGTACCGCCGGGCCCTGATTGCGCGGCAGGAGGAAAAGGCCGCAGCCTCGGATATCTCCGGACTGGCCGGGCGCCTTTCAAACCTGGGCCTTAAAGTCATCACCGGACGCCTCACCCACACGATTGTGGTTGAAGGCGAGATGGACACGCTCCTCAAAGCGCTGGAGGATGATGCCGTCGTCAGTGCGGCGCCAGGCGAAGACATGGAGCTCATTCGCCCGCTCTGACACCTGCGTTACCAGACGCACCTGAAACCGCCTCCGGTCCGGTTGCCGGTGCCTGCCCCGTTTTCCGGTCCGAATGTCACGTGACTTCCCGGATTTCGCTTCATCCGCGCGACAGGGTTTGTGCCGGAGGTCGAAATGCCGGGGATACCGGAACCGGCGCGGCGACGGCAGGACGGGGGCGATCAATATCAATGCTGTCACCCGCCTTTCGGGGTTCGAGTGTGATATTTATGCAACACATCGGAATAAATTTCATTATGGTTCCCATAATTTCCGGCAGTGTGATTTATATCAAACCGAAAAGTTTCAGGCGGTACGAAAGTCCCGCCCATCACCTTAGTTTTCGGGAAAGGAGACCCGTCATGTCACCATCTTTAATGCACTCCATTCGCAACGGGGCGTCCGCACTGGCGATTGCCAGCCTGTGTGCCGCCGACCTGGCCTATGCGCAAACACCGGAGGACGACGCTGATGACGATGAAATCGTTGTGACGGCCCGTCGCTTTGCGGAAACACTGATTGAGGCCCCTGTGGCCGTGTCCGCCTTCGGTGAGCAGAACATTGAGGATCTGGGCCTGCGCGACATTGATGATGTAGCCCGTCACACGGCCGGTTTCAGCTTCTCAAGGGCCTTCGGCCGGACCACCGAGCGCCCGGTTATTCGCGGCGCCGCCAATATCCTGGCGGGTGTGCAGTACGGCGTCGAAGCCGGAGCCGCCTACTTTGTGGACGGCGTTTATTATTCCGGTGACATTCAGGCCCTGGATCTCAAAAATCTGGAACGTGTTGAGGTCGTCAAGGGGGCGCAGTCGGCCCTGTACGGCCGTAATACCTATTCCGGTGCCATCAACTTTGTGACCCGGCGCCCGAGCCGGGAAGGCTTTGAGGGCAGCGCCGAGGTTTCGTATGCCGAAGACGATGAGGTTGAAGTGTACGGTCGCCTGAGTGATTCCGTGGAAGACGGAACCCTCGGATTTTCGTTATCCGGTCGCTACTATTCATATGACGGGGACAGTGCATGGATTAACGCTGATGGCGGCGCGCAGCTCGGTTCCGAGGAAACGATTTCCTTTAACGCGGTTGTGGATGCCAACATTACCGATACCTTCAACATACTGGCACGGGTCGGTTATTCCGAGGATGATGACGGGCCGCGGCCCTTCCGTCTGATCGGAGCTGAACAGAATAACTGTTTCCCGGGATATCGTTCCGGTGCCTACTATTCCCGGGGCCCCTACCCCCCATTTGCCCCATGGGGCCGCATTTTTGCCCGTGTGACAACGCCGGAGGATAACAGCAATTTCCAGTATTACTGCGGTGACCTGTTGCAATTCGAGGATCTGGCACCGGCTCAAACCCTGGATGCCGGGCCCTTTCTCGGTGTTGAGAGGAACATGACTTTTGGAAGCGTTAAATCCAGCCTTGATTTTGAGGATGGGTATACGCTGGAAGGGACTTTCGGTTTCCGGCAGCAGGAACTCCGAACCGGGGCTGACTCAAACCATTTGGAAGGTGAGGCGGGGCCCGGGACCGGTGGCGCCCCGTACGTGTTTCCCATCAGTCCTTTTTTCTCCAGCAATCTGCAAAACGGCACATTTTACAACGCCGGTGTCAATGATTCTTTCGACTATTCCTTTGAAGTGCGCCTGCGTTCCCCCGCCGACAGGCGGTTCAGGTGGTCCGTCGGCGCTTTCCTGTATCAACAAGATGAAGATCTGCGAGACATAAGTTTTGCCATTGATACACCGGATAATACAGGCATGGTTGAGGACAAACGGTCCCTGGAAAACAGGGCCGTGTTCGGTACCGTTGATTTTGACGTTACAGATCAACTGACAGTCTCCCTCGAAGGTCGCTATCAGGAGGAAGAGAAGGGCTTGAGGGACGGTATCGCGTTGAGCGGCGTAGCGGATTATGAAAACAGCGTGACTTACGACAAGTTTATTCCGAAAGTCATTGTCAGCTACGATATTACGCCGGACAGTTCGGCCTATGCCAGCTATGTGCAAGGGTTGAAGCCGGGCGGCATTAACGGCCCGAATGGCGTGCCGACAGGGGATGAATTCTACGCCGAGGAAGAGAGCGACAGCTTTGAAATCGGCTACAAGTCCCGTTTTGCCGACGGCCGCGGACGGGTCACGCTTGCCGGCTACTACAACGATATTGCGAATTACCAGCTCACGACGGCGGTGGCCGTGCAGGGTTCGACAGCCATCAATTCCGTGGCCACCAATCAGGGCTCCGCTGAAATTCTGGGTGTGGAGGTAGAATCCAGTTTTGACGTCAGCGATTATCTAACGGTCGGGGGGAGCTTCGCTTGGACCGATGCAGAATTTACCGAGGGCTGTGATGATTTTCAGTTTACACTGAACACGGGCGGCTTCCTGATTGCACCTATTGACCGGACCAATCCGCCTGAAACCGGACTTATTCGTAACCCTGCGGGTGGAGCCGGCCTGACCGCCCTTCCGGAGGGCGGAGATCCGGATAACCTGTTCACGAATAATCTGTCCTGCTCCATTGCCGGAAACAGGGTTCCCATGACATCGGAATTTCAGGGGAGTCTGTTCGGCCGTGTTGAGTATCCCGTCGGTAACGGCATGAACGTGTTTGCCAATGTGGATTTCACCCATGAAGGGTCAAAGTTTGTCCAGGTCCATAACCAGACGGAAACCGGTGACACCAACATTATCAGTGGTCAGATCGGGCTTAAGTGGGACAATATCCGGCTGGAAGTTTTCGGGCGCAACCTGACCGATGAGCGCACACCCCCCATCGCGACCCGCTGGTTTGACCTGCAGGAGGGATTCCGCACCGTACCCAGGGCGCGACAGGGATATACTGACGCGAATGTAACGGGCCCGCGTTCAGTCTTCCTGTCCTATCGCCGCGGACGGCAGGTGGGAGCCCGGATCAAGATCGACTTCTAACCAGCGGGCAGCCGACGATTGTTCAATTCACGGCCCGGAACGTTGTGTCAGGGTGTGAAGGCGGGAGAATGACATGAAAAAACCAGGCGCGCTCCTCCTGACGGCCCCCCTGACAGCCGTTATGGCGGCGGCGTGCCGGACGGGACGG
Source organism: Hyphomonadaceae bacterium (assembly GCA_014324115.1). Lineage (GTDB taxonomy): Bacteria > Pseudomonadota > Alphaproteobacteria > Caulobacterales > Maricaulaceae > JACOMS01. The sequence continues at coordinate 6,641 of JACOMS010000029.1, read as the reverse complement.
GCTGTTCAATGCTGTCAACCGTCTTCCGGGGTTTAAGTGTGATATTCACGCGACATGCCAGTGTGAGTCTCTGTTAACCGCCATATTGTGACTTAAATCAAATTAAAGAGTTTCAGGCAGTGCAGAATCCCGCCCGTTGTCACTTTGCAAAGAAGGGGGAATCCGTCATGCAACAACGCCATCTCATTCATTCCATCCGCCATTCAGCGTCAATACTGGCTGTCTGCGGCCTGTGTGTCGCCAACCTGACCTGTGCGCACGCCCAGGATGCTCCTGAAACAGAGGCAGGGGCGCAAAGCACGGGGGTTCCGCCGGTACCCCGAACGCCTCAGGACGCTCCTGAAACAGAGGCGCGAGAGAATGCCGTTACAGTTACGGCACCCGACGCCGAAACGCAGGCGTTTCCGACGGATTTCAGGCGGCTGTCGCTGATTGTCGAGGATATTGACGAAAGCCTGAAACTTTACCGGGATGTGCTGGAATTTCAGGTCAATTACGATACCGAAGTCACCATGGGCGGCAGGGCCCTTCCTGCCGGAGAACCGGGGGCGAAGGCGCGGCTGGTGCTCCTGAGTTCGAACGACGGCTGGGTCGGCTGGCTGGGGATGTTGCAGTGGCTCGACCCGAAACTCCCGCCGCGGCCGGATAAATACGCCCGCTTGGGGATCGGGGCGCCGGTCCTGATTTTCAATACGGAAAAGGTTGATGAACATTGCGCGGCCGCGGCTGAACTCCCGGGTATAAAAATGACCGAAGAAGCCGGGAATTCAACATATCCGGGCCGCGCGGGCGGTGACCCGATTACGGTGCGGACCTGTTACCTGTTTGATCGCGACGGCTACTTCATGGAGCTGAACAAAATCCTGGACCGCGAGAGCTATAACCGGAACTAAGGGCCAGGTTTGCAGACCGCAATCGTCGGGAACTCATCGGATTATTGCCGGTTCTCTATCACCACGTCAGGCGCCGATTCCCACTCCCAATTCGGCCGTCGGTACCCCGGGTCGTCCTCAGCCAGACAGCGGAATACCAACGTGTACGTATTATCAACGGGGCGCTCCTGGGTGGACACGGGCTGTAGAAACTTGCCCGTGTGGGCACAATACCGCGCGGCTTCGGTGATAGCGTCCTTTTGAGCGCTTGCAGCCCCTATATAGGATTCCACAGTGATCGTGCAGGTATCCTTTTCGGCACTCCCAGACGGGATTCGCCTTGCAGGCGCATAACAGGTTGTATTTTGCTATTCCAGCTCTTCTATTGAAACAATGGAGCACACACTATACATCGGATTTGTCACTGAGGCGCAGTGCTTTGAAAACAGGGAAATGAAAATGACACGCCAGGAACAAGACCTTGCCGACGACAAAATGCGGGCGGAAATCGCCAGGCTCCTGGCAGAAGCCAGGCAAATCGGCGTGAGTACATTTTTAGCCCCGTTTCTGGCCGCCGCCGGTCTCATGGGTGCAACGGCGGCTCTGGTCAAAATTTTCTTCGTATGATCTCGACACAATGGTGCCATTGAGGTACACTCGGGCAGAAGGAGGCCGAATGACTGAACCGGCATCAAACATAAAAACGGAACAAAAAGAGCAAATGGAACACAAAGAGTTTGAGGCCCGGATTGACCAAATGCTGGCCGATGCGAGATACAATAGTATCCGCGCTTTTTGGCACCCTGTCCTGATTGCCGCAGCGCTGTTGGGAACGGGGGCCGCGCTTGCCAGACTGTTGTTGATATGAGGCCCGTTGATTTCGGGGAGTCCGGCAACACCCGGGCTTGACCTGATTACAAGCGGCTCATGTGCTGTCCGTATCGCCGCAACGTATCCGCCGGATTGGAACCCCCGACCCCTTAGACTCGCTAACCAAGCACCCTACCCAACCAGACTACCGGTGCGAAAAAGCGGCGGTCCTACCAACCTCAAACCCGTCAGCGGGCACCGCCTCAGGCGCGAATGAGTCATGTTCGAGGACAGACCGCGCAAAAGTCCCTGATCCGGGGAATCATGTATCCGACCTGCCGACTCGACATACGCCGAACCTGCAGGTTCAGGATCATGAGGCACCTCGCAGATATCAAGCGGAATTATACTATTTTGAAAGTTGTCTTTGAACTAAAATTGATAACACGCTACCCAGACCCCCACCGGATATCACGGATTGAAGTTTTGACAGCTGCCCTTCAGTCAGCCAATGCCTATCCATCGGAAGCAGGTAGTGCGCCGCCCATACCACCAAGGCCGACAAAAACAGAAGCGACAAAACCACAAGGAAAACAACCGCGACAATACCATAGACGCGCGCCCACCGAACATCAGCCGATACCCTTGCGTCCTGAATTTTCTTTTCGTTGCTCCAGCAGCGATCTTCCTCCGTGGCGCTACTGTCACCTTTCCATTTTGGCGGTTCGCCGCTGTCAGGAGGCGGAGTTTCTATATTCATCCAGTTTCTGCTTGTAGTGAGCCGCGATTCGCGCGTCATCAATAGGGATGTTCCCCACGCCTTTCCGATAAACCTGATGCCAGGGTGTGCCGTGACGATGGGTAAGGCTGGACAGGGCAACTCCACTCAAACGGCCGTACTTTTTGACAAAATCCTCCAAAAACGACCGGACCCTTTCTGTCAGGGGTGATTCAGCTTCCTCATCTATGAGTTCACTAGGGATTGGATTGCGACCATGGTGCTTTGTCGCATGATAAAGGGCCGGGATGACAGGACCATACTTCCATGCCTCAACGGGTTCGGAAAAAAGAGGTCGCCCCATAATGGCAAGGCTCCAGCCGTGAGCAATGTAAGCCAGCTTTACAAGCTGCATGGGGGTCAATCGCAGGCCCTCACGCTTGGCTGTTTTCAGTATTTCATCCGCCACAGTGAATACGTCAGATATGGCTGACCGATCCGTCACACCCGCTTCCGTGCTTTTGTACATGTTTACATATTATATGCGTATTCTTCCCTGATATGCAAGTTTTCCCTGCGAACGCACGGACGTGATGCGCCGCGGCAAATATCAGGCCGAACGCTTCAAGGTCCCGGCCGGAACCGGGCAGAAGACCTCACGGTCAGTGATGGCATTCATCTCCCAAGCTCAATACTGAGACAGGATTAGAAATTTTCCTTGTGCAAGCTGCGGTCTGGAGTGGTTATCCTTCATAATTGCCCACGGGACAATCTGACGGTCTCAGGCGATTCCACACCTCTATTAGCTGTCTGTTGTTCTGCTGGCACCACAATTTAATATTCTTTTCATATTTGCGGAGTTCACGTTTTCCTTTCAGTAGAATTATTCGATTACAGTCTGAAATTCGGTAATTTGCGGTTGAGCCCTGATACAGAACCCGAAAATGGGGAGAAGGGTGTTCTCTCGAAAAAATTTGTATTTACAGCCCGTTCAGCCGCTCGACAGCATCTTCAGTAAGAAAGTATTGCGGCTGCCCGTGGACAACATCAACGACCGGACCTCGACAGATCGACTTTTCCAGCTCGGAAACAAGCTCTTCTGGAACGTCCACTTTCCACTCTGTCATGGCATTTCCTCCGGCACTGGAACCCAAACCTGCTTCAGGGGCAGCTTAGCGCGGGTTTCGGTAGATAGCTCGCCATAGGCGCGAAACAACGCCTTCAGAAGATCGGACATCTGCCACAAGCGGAGCCTGAAGAATTCCTTGTTCAGCTCCTTCCGCGCCGCGGCATTCACGCCACCAATACTGACCAGAAGTCCCTTTTGCGCCTCCATTGCCTGCATCAAATCAAGCAAGCGCAGCACCACGTCACGGTCGGCCGCGCCGTCACCGGATTTCACCTGCATATAGATACGATCCTCACCAAGGCCAAGTGTGCCGCCTGCGGCGAGAATATTGACGGCGTCAGGACTGGGTGGCAAAACTTGGGTAGTGTAGCCTTCCACGCTCATGATTTCGGCCACCAGATAGGCGATGTTATGGCCTTTGAACTCGGACTTGATCAACGAGATGATCCGGTGGTTTGCAATGTCCTCAAAGTCGGCTTGGCAGTCTTCCGCCTCGGGCTCGTTGTTCCCCCCGTTCAGCGGAGGCGAGCCTGGGTCGGTGCCTGTATCAAGCACAGCCCGCACACGCCCAAGCGCGGACTCACAATTAGGCTCAAAGATGGTCAAGCCCGGATTGAAGCAGGCAGACTGCAGATCCTGCTTGAAGGTGTCGCGGGGCAACGACTTTTTTTCCAGTCGACAGCGCGGAAATGCCTGAATTCGCTCTCGCTGTCAGTGTCAAACTGGTAGCCGCCCGTCACAACCCCGATGGCCATGCTGGTCGTTTCCTTGGACGGCATTACCACCAAATCGTCCTCCTCAACCTGGTTGACGAACCGGTTGATTTGTGTGGCGAGGGTGCCTCGTTTTCGAGGGCTCCAATATTCATACTCCTCCCGGTTCTGGAGGTGATTAAGGACCGCGTCACGGTCTGTGAAACAGCCCAAATCACCGATTTTTCCATGGCCAAAAGACACCCTACCCTTGCAGATAGCCTCTGACACCCCCTCTCCACGTTTCCCCGCCCTGATTGTCCATAACCTAACCACGACTGCACTGCCTCTTTGACACTTTTGGATATAAGTTCTGTTCCATCACACAACCGACGACCAAGGCACCGGCGGCGTTTTAAGCCACTCGGACACCTCCACCAACATTTATTTTAAATTAGTCAATATCTATTTTGAATTAATTTTGAGTGATTTTAGTCGGGGGTTGATTGCAAACCCTGTATGGCGCCCTGTTTGGAGCGTTCTAGCGCCACTTTGGGCTGATAAAGCCGGACTTCAGGCGCACTTCACCCATGCGGTGTTTCCAATCGGCAAAAGGGGCTCGACAAAGGCCGGACCGAGGCCGATGCCTATCAGGGTCTAGCGACAGGCGCGCTGCCAGCCGCCCCTTCACCCGCTTCCCCTGCGCGGTTCACAGCCATCCCTTCAATCAGACACCAGACCGCGCAGCGCTCCCGATCACCGCCACCGGCGCACCGGCTCTTTTCGAGGACAGGTCGCGCAAAAGTCCCCGATCCGGGGAATCACGTATCCGACCTGAATAGCGCCGACCCGACATGGCAACATGTTTATGTCTCCGGTTTGGTCCGGCCATCAGCATGTATCAGGCAAAGTTTCAGATTGAAATGATATAGCGACCATCAAAAGATAAGGAAAATACCCAATCGCAAATAATATCCCTTCCAAGGAGGACATCAGAGGTACTCTTGCCATTGTGAAATTTCAGCCCCTGCACAGGCCTGACGATCAGGTTCGCATTCGTCTGGCCGGATGGTTCCTGATCATGTGGGAAAACGAAGCCCACAGCAAATGTAAATTGCTCTACATCAGCCTCCCCCGTAGCCCCAATCATCGGAACCATACCTGTAGCATCAAGCCCACATTTGCCAACGACCTCTTCAGATACGCAGGTACTTGATGCTCCTGTGTCTATCAACGCCTTAAAATGATGCCGTTCATCGGGATCATGACTCGAATCGCCAAGGCTCCACTTGAGAATCACGACCGGTATGATGGAACCTTCAATGCGGTCATAATTACCTATAATTGAAGGCACGCGAAAAAACCCCCAAATCCACGGGCTGATCGGATATTTTTTGCACCGAAAACAGATCGTCGTCGTAGAACTTCTTGCCGGTTTTGTAAGCGTCCTGCCACGAGCTGTAAAACTCTATGATCTCGCCGTGGCGCATCAAGGCATACTCATTGCGATGTACGCGGAGAAGTTCTGCCATTTTTTCACGAATAACATCAAAATTTTTTTTCAATTCTTTACGTTTTTCTGATGAAATACTCATTTAACTCTCCAAGGCTCACCATTAGCACACACTGCAACTTCCTAGTATTGCACCGTTGCAAATTCTTTTGCGCACGGCACCGCCGACCATGTCCGTGAGACACCTCCGGCCCTGTGATGCTTTTGGCGTGACCATCCCCGTCTTGTGCTCCCAACTTCACAGGCATTTCGGCTCGTCCTCACGAGAAGCAGTGTGCTCCCGGCATTATATGCATATTTTTCCCCGACATGCAAATTTTTCCTGTGAACGCACGGACGTGATGCGCCGCGGCAAATATCAGGCCGAACGCTTCAAGGCCCGGGCCGGAAGCGGGCAGAATACCTCTCAGTCGGTGATGGCATTCATCGCCCCGGAGGTGGATTGCCCCAATCGCCAACCCGCTTAAGGCGTCCGTCCAAGTCAGACAGGCCGTGTCCATACAAGACCGCTCCTGCTCCGTCGATTCGCCGAAACGGTCATGCCTGTCGCATTTTCTTTATTCCGGGGCTTCCCCGATGGCACCGGGGCGGGGGTCGGTGTGCCCTTTCCATGTTGTCACGTCGATCTGTCCTGTAACGGCGGCGGTGATGAGGGCGGCGCGATATTCCTTCCAGAGGTCGACGGAAGCATCGGTCTTCTCTATCAGCTCGTCTATTGTTGCGGTCTTGCGGTCAAGAAAGTCCGCAATCCGGCCCTGGGTGTCGAGGTCGGGAACCCATATGGCTTCTTTTCCGATACTCTCCCAGTTCGCGCGGGGCATCTTTACCCCGTACGTCGCCGCGTCTACGCGGTTGATAAAATCCGGCGCCGAAAGAGAGTAGCGCAGGAAACGGGTCCGGACGCGGT
>JACOMS010000028.1 GCA_014324115.1 Hyphomonadaceae bacterium | reverse complement strand
TACAATGCCGAATTGCGGTCGAGTTCAGCGGGTAATTCCTGCACACAGATTCTCCGTTTGTACCTGACAGGTAGCAGGAAATCAGGGAGAATCAAACATATAATCCCCGAATCCCGCTCCCCTGTTGATTCTGATCGTCCGGTTGAGCGATCAATTTTGTGACCAGTCGGGAATTTGATCTCTTGACAGGATTTCAGCAAGATCGGGCCGCGGGCGGATCACCTTCCATTCGGATCCTTTGACCATCACCTCCGGAACAAGAGGACGGGAATTATATTCGTTTGCAAGTGTGGCCCCATACGCGCCGGTGAGTCCAATGGCAACGAGTCCGTCACGGTCCTGACGCTTCATGACATGCTGTCTTGCGAATGTATCCGAAGTCTCACAGACCGGTCCAACAATATCCCATAGCTCCGCCCCGGGCTCATCCGCCATCACGACCGGTGCCAGCGGATGCGTTGCATCGTAGAGGGCCGGTCGCATCAGGTCATTCATGGCAGCATCCAGAATCAGGAATTTCCTGAGTGGTGTTTCCTTGGTTCGAACCGCTCTGGACACAAGGAGGCCGGCATCTGCCACCAGGGATCTGCCGGGCTCCACAATAATCCTGACCCCCAGGGGCTGGATCAACTCACGGACCGCATCAGAGTACGCCGCATAAGGAAACTTCTTTTCATTGTCATACGGTATGCCGAAGCCGCCCCCGAGGTCCAGGGTGTTGATTGTGTAGCCCTTCTCACGCAATTCGACCGTTTTGCAGGCGATCACGCGAAAAGCGTCCACATAAGGCGCAACGTCCATGATCTGCGACCCGATATGAACACCAAGTCCTGTCAAATTTATGTTTGACAGTTCGGCGGCGGCGCGACAGGCGTCTTCCGCCATGGCAAGGGGGATTCCGAATTTGTCCGGGGACCTGCCGGTGGAGATTTTTGCGTGTCCCCCCGCCGCAACATCAGGATTGACCCTGACGGCCACGTTGGCGATACGACGGGTGGCCACGGCCGCCGCGTTGAGATCATGCAGCTCTTCCAGGGATTCAATGTTGTACTGGCCGATCCCGTTCCCGAATGCAAATTCCATTTCCGTTCCGGTTTTTCCCACGCCGGAGAAAACCACCTTCCCGGGAGCTATCCCCGCCGTCAGGGATCGCCTGATTTCTCCCATGGAAACCACATCCGCCCCGGCTCCCAGTTGTGCGAGGATATTTATGACGGCAATGTTGGAGTTGGCTTTGACAGCATAGGCGATCAGGGGGCTGAATGAAGCGAATACGGACTCCAGCTCAAGGAAGTTTCTTTTGATCCGGTTAAATGAATAAACATAACAGGGTGTTCCGGTCTTTTCCGCTATCCGGGCAAGGCTTGCGTTCTCCACACAAAGTTCCCCGGATACGTATTGGATGTCTTCGTTGAACATATTTCCCTGTTACCCCTGATACTGTCCCATGTGTCTGTGCCCCGGCTTTCTGTCAGCATGCGGAATCGGTCATGCGACCCGTTACGGCATGTGTGAGGCTCATCCCCCGGCCAGTGCAGACAGTATTCGACCCATTGTCAGGCCCCCGGCGGTACCCACAACATATCCGAGCATCGCCATCAATACACCAACGGGTATGAGAAATCTCGAGTATGTTGCTGCAAGAATGGGTGCCGAGGCAACGCCCCCCACGTTTGCCAATGATGCGACCCCACACGTAAAAAGGTCAAGACGGAAAATTTTTGCGAAAATAACCATCAGCAAGGCATGCACAATCAATATGATCAGCCCCGCCAACACATATATGGGCGCTTCACTCAAATCCTGAAAATCGGCGCGCGAAGCGATTAACGCGACAATTAAAAAAAGCATCACATTCGCCAGATCGGTTGCGCCGGCCACACGTCTGGCGGGTGTCATTGATGCTATAATTCCCATGATCGTGGCAATCATCACAACCCAGGCGGAGGCTCCGAAGAAGCCGGTACCCGGCATCAGGTTGCCAGTACTCTGGCACAGTACGGAAACAGTCAGCGAGACGCCGAGTAAAAACAGAAGTGTCGTGGAGTTCGATGGCAGTGCCTGTTCCTGCATCATGCTTTCCAGTTTCTTTCCAACCTTGAGGATGGATTTGTCCCGGGCATTCGTCCATGCGTTGAAAGCCGGGGCAAAGGGTGTCAGCATCAGGAGAAAAACGACCCACAGGGCATAGTCGATGGAGTCAACAATCAACGCGTATCCCATACCGGTATCCGATACGTCCAAAGCCCCCTGGACGGCGACCATATTCGCAGTTCCGCCCATCCAGCTCCCGCTCAGGGCGGCAAAGTTTTTCCAGGCGTCACCTGGCAAGACTCCCTTGACCAACAAAAAAGCCACAATAAAACCGGCGGCCAGAGACGCGACTGAAAGACCGAATGCGAGCAGCATTTTCGGTCCCAGATTTGCCACCTGCCTGAGGTCCACCTGAATCAGCATCAGGAAAATCATTGACGGCAAGATGTTCTGTCGAACCGCTGAATAGGTGCGTTCAATGTGCTCGTTTTGCTCCCAGAAACCTGCGCTGGCCAACACCATTACCAGAATATACAACAGGACAATACTTGGCACATGTTTGAAAAACGTCTCTTTGTATCGCTGTTCAAGTATGGCCAGACAACCGGCTATCAATGCCAGCGTCGCCAGATAGTGAAAACCGGACTCAATCACCGGGTGTCGTTTCCGTGTTCAGCATCCCGTATCCCCATGTTATGTGACTAATGTGTTATGCAACAACCGGTTCCCGGGCATTGTGTGCGACCCGGGAACGGAAAGTATATTGCTACCTGCTCACAAGTCGATGCGTTTTTGTCATGGATCTCCCGATAACCGGACCCTTCAACGGATTCCCCAACTCCGGCGGATAAAAGGTTCCGGCAGGCAAAACGTGCTTGCCGACGAACATAAAAATCTCCCCGTAAAATGACTCCCTGATGGCAGAGACGGGGACGGCGGAGACGGGAGGAATCGAACCTCCACCAACAGCCATGATTCAACCTGTCCGCTCTGCCATTAAGCTACGTCTCCGTGAGTCCCCCCATATGACAGGAGCGCAGCCCTGTCAAAAGGTTTTTGGTTTCCCGGGAATTCCTGTCCCGGAAAACACCGGAAGTCATGCTGTAGAAAGAGGCAGGCAGTGTCGTCTGCACACAGTCCTGATCGAAAAACTGGTCTCGATACGCAGTACCCCCGGGAGCTCGGCCAGCACACCCCGGTGGAGCGCCTCAAACTCTTCAATATCCTTGCTGACAATCCGGATAAGGTAGTCACTGGTTCCGGAAAGCAGAAAACAATCCATAACATTCGGCGAGCCGACCACCGCCGCTTCAAAACGCTCCAGGGCCAGCCTTGTCTGGCTCGCAAGCGAGACGCGCACCAACGCATTTATACGATACCCCAATGCGCGTTCCGACAGGATAATGCTTGTTTGTCTGATGATACCGTCTTTCTTGAGTTTCCGGACTCTCTTGTGGCACGCCGACAATGACAGCCCGACCAACTCCCCCAATTTTCGCAACGGAATCCCCGAGTCATTTTGCAGATGGGTCAATATCTTTTTATCAAAATCATCCATTAAAAGAAAATATGTCTAAAAATCCGGTTTATCAAGAAAATTTATCTTTTTGGTTGTTTATGAATGTTCAAATTTCAAAAACTTTTCAGCGCCGGGGGGATAAGATCAGGAAAGGGATTGACCGGATATGCTGGATATGAGAGGCTCAAATGCGAATTGGTGTGCCCAGGGAAATCAAACAAAACGAGCTCAGGGTGGGGCTCACGCCGGGCAGTGTGTCGGAGCTGGTCTGGCAAGGTCACGAGGTAGTGGTGGAAAAGGATGCGGGCCACGGCATCAAGGCGAGCGATGGCGACTACATAAAAGCAGGGGCCCGGATACTCAATGATCCGGAGAAAATATTTGATGCTGCGGAGTTGATTGTGAAGGTCAAGGAGCCGCAACTTGAGGAGTGTGCGCGTCTGCGGTCCGATCACACGTTGTTTACGTATCTTCATCTGGCTGCAAACAGACGGCAGACCGAGGCGTTGATGGCTTCCGGGTGCACGGCGATTGCCTACGAGACGGTGACGGGCGACGCAGGAAATTTGCCGTTACTCCAACCGATGAGCGAGGTCGCCGGCCGGTTGTCGATTCAGGCCGGGGCCTATGCGCTGCAAAGTGCCAACGGAGGCGCCGGCATATTGTTGAGCGGGGCGCCGGGAACAAAATCGGCAAACATCATTATCCTCGGCGGCGGTGTTGCCGGTGAGAATGCTTTGCAGATGGCCTTGGGGGCGCGGGCCAGGTGCACCGTTTTTGAGACCTGCCTGAGCCGAATCTCCGGGCTTGACAGAATTTACGGTGCAAATGCCCAGGTTGAATTTTCGACCAAGGATGCCATCGCCGAATCGATCCGGACCGCGGACCTCGTAATCGGTGCAGTGCTTATCCCGGGTGCCTTGGCCCCCAAACTCGTCAACAGGGACATGCTCGGAAATATGAAGCCTGGAGCCGTCCTGGTCGACATTTCCATTGACCAGGGCGGGTGTTTCGAAACCTCGAAACCCACAACCCACGACAATCCGACTTATGTCGTTGATGACATCGTGCATTACTGCGTCGCAAACATGCCGGGAGCCGTTCCCCAAACGTCAACGGTTGCCCTTAACAACGCAACACTCAAATACGTGCTCAGGCTCGCAGGTGAAGGCGTTCATAATGCTCTGGTTTCAGACAGGCATTTGCTGGCAGGACTGCATGTCTGGAGAGGCGGAATTGCGCATCCGGTTGTGGCAGGAGACCTTGGAATGCAGCATCGGGAATTCGTGCACTAGGGCGGTTTTCCCGCCAAAGCGCCTGCATCGGGTGCCAATTCAGGAGTGCAGGTCACATTGGGAGCGTCGGGAAAAGCAGGCAAAGCGCGGTAATGACAAAAATGAGGACAAACATGGATGCCAAGGGGGTGTGGAGTGCTGAATTGGCCGCACTATTGGAGTCCGTGCCAATCAAAGAGGTCTGGAGCTATGTGTATCAGACCCTGGGTGCCCGGTTCGGGGTGACAGCCCTCTCGGTTATTGCATTCAGGTCCGGGGCGAGACCGCTGGTTGTTTGCGATGTGTCGTCCCAAGGCCACAAACATCGACGGTGGACCGGGTATCAAACTGAACCCACCCGTTGCGGACAGGAGCCCCGGAAGAAAAACGGCCACGGTGCTTTCCGCCATGTCGGCCGGGGCAGCGAGGATGTTTTACAAATCCACCCGGATTTGTGCCGGTGCGACGGGAGTGAGAGCGATTCATCTGTTTTTTCGGTGAAGACGGGTTTGCACATGGACGTGTCCGGGGCCGTTCTTGTGGCCTCGGGACACGATATTCCGGCGTCTGAAAATGAAATGCGGGATTTTTTAAGCGAAGGACAATCTTTCCTGGGCGTTCTGGTCAGGCGCAGCTCTTCCGGGGAGGAGCAGAAAAGCCCGCAGGCCCGCAACACTTGCCAATCCGTTGAGAGGTTTAGCCTGAGATTAAAAACAGCGCTCAAGTCCATGGGTTCAGCGGTCCTGTCGCCCCGGGAGAAAACGATTCTTGATTACATGATTCGGGGATACTCCGTCAGGGCCACATCGGAAAAACTCGGCATCACAGAGGGGACAATTCGCATTCACCGACATTCGATGTACACCAAACTCGATGTTTCCTCTCAAATTGAGCTCTTCGCGCTTATCATCGATTCCCTGAAACAGCTTGAATTCGGGGTGAATTGTGATCCATTAGCGCATTTTCTGCCGCCGGATTGAGCTGGGAAAACGGGCTGGGTAAAATATCCATCCAGGCAAAGGGAGATTAAATGGACAGCCTTGTTGTTTTGCTACCGCCGCTCGTCGCGCTCGTACTGGCGCTCGTGACCCGCAACATCTACACAGCTCTGCCCGCGGGAATTTTAACTTCGGAAACGATCCTGGTCGGCGGTAACCCCGGGGCAGGTTTTCTTGAGAGCATCAACCGCATCGCCGACACCTTTTCTGACAGCGGAAACGTCAATGTGCTCCTGTTCAGTCTGATTATCGGCATCATGATCGTTTACATGCGTGATAGCGGGGGGGTGTCTGCGCTGGCGGCGGCCATGTTAAAGGGGCCGTTTTCGCGCACGCGCCGCCGCGCAGAACTTTCTGTGGCGACTATCGGAACAGGACTTTTCGTTGAGACTTACATCAGTCTTTTCAGTACCGGGATTCTGGGCCGGGCCCTGTACGATGCCCATAAACTGTCCCGGGAACGCCTGGCCTACATTATCGACTCCACGAGCTCTCCGGTAAGTGTCATTCTGCTGATTAATGCATGGGGGGCGTACGCGGAGCGCCTTGTTAATCCTTTTGTGGCGGAGAACTCGACGCGGGTGGTTGTCGGTTCCGTCGGCTGGAATTTTTACGCTTTTCTGGCGCTGTTTCTGGTCTTTTATGTGGCCTGTTCAGGCAAAGTCTTCGGGCCTATGAAATCCACCTCCTTTGATCCGCAAAGGTCTGAAACGGAAAGACATCCGGAACCGACAAAGCCCGTCTACATGTGGCTCCCGATACTGCTTCTGGTCTGGGGATTTTTTGTTTTCATGTACCAGACCGGCGGTGGTAACATCACGGCCGGCAACGGATCAAAGTCGATTCTCTGGTCAATCATCATTTCAGTATTGGTTCTGGGTATCCTGTTAAGAGTTAACAGAGTATTTTCGGGCGCCGAGCTTCAGCAAAAGGCCTTTTCTGGCATTGGCGAAATGGTGCCGATTGTCACGATTTTTCTCTTTGCGCTCAGCTTCGGAGCTTCCATTCGGGATCTGGGAACAGGCGAATATGTCGCCGGAGTGGGTACAGCTTACTTTCCGTCATTTGCCATACCGGCGGCGTTGTTTGTCATGGCCGGTATAATCAGCTTTATTACGGGAACCAGCTGGGGAACGTATGGAATTTTGATTCCCATCGCGATGCCGCTGGCCGCCGCATCCGGCATACCGTCGGCCCTTGCCCTGGGCGCGGTCCTGGGTGGAGGGGTATTCGGTGACCATTGTTCCCCGATTTCCGATTCCACCCTCATGGCAAGTGTGGCGTCCGGTTCTAATCATATGAACCATGTATTGACACAGCTGCCCTATGCTGTTTTGGCTGCCGTCGTGAGCGCGCTGCTATATCTGGGGGCAGGGGTCTGGACCGCCGTGTGAGCGGGCTTGATTGAATGATAAGGCTGGAACAAGGAGCAAACCCCATGCAACAATTCCCGACAGGTGCTGCCGGTGGGTGCGAAAAACGTGTTGATCGGCGATGGCTGTTGAAGGGCGCACTTGGGGTATCCCTGTTGAGCCTTGCGGTTGCATCCCCTGCGTCGGGGCACGCGGCGGCCAAACCCCTCCCGATTCTGAAACCAAAGCGACTGGCTGTCGGCGATACCGTAGGTCTGGTCGCGCCGGGCAGTAATGTCACCGAAGACGAAGATATACGCTTTGCCGTAGACCTCATTGAGTCCCTCGGTTTTCGGGTCAGGGAGGGAGACAACCTTTACAGGAGGCATTATTACCTGGCGGGGCGGGCCGGGGAACGTGCCGCAGACCTCAACAAAATGTTTAAGGACCCCTCCATTGATGCCGTTTTTTGTATTCGGGGCGGGAACGGTTCAGCGCAGACACTGCCCGACCTGGACTATGCCGCCATCCGGTCCAATCCAAAGATTCTGCTGGGATACAGTGACATAACATCTCTGCTCAACGGCATTCATCACAAGACCGGATTGGTAACATTTCACGGTCCCGTGTTTCGGGATAACTTCACCCGTTACACGTTGGGCGAATTTCAAAAGATATTGATGGAATTGCGCGCCGGAGCGGTTGTCGGCGCACCGCCTGTTTTTGATAGCGGCCGGGGCCGGGTCGAAAGATCCAACCGCTTGACAACAATCAACCCCGGTCGGGCCGAAGGGCGTCTGATCGGGGGGAATTTGTCGCTTCTGGGCAGCCTGGTGGGAACACCCTACTTTCCGGACATGGAGGGAGCAATTTTGTTTATTGAGGATGTCAGCGAGCCCGTCTACCGCATTGACCGAATGCTCACCCATTTAAGGCTTGCGGGCGTGTTCTCGAAAATTTCCGCCCTTGCAATCGGCAAGTTTACCTCTATCAAACCGTTTGATGAAAACAGTCCGGGCCTGGAAGAGTTGTTTCGCTCATATTTTTCAGGCGGACATATTCCGGTGCTAAGGGGGCTGATGATCGGGCATGTGGATGATCAGACTGTTATTCCCGTCGGGATTCGCTCCCGCCTGGATGCGGACGCAAAAACATTGACCCTGCTGGAAAGCCCGGTCACTTGAAACACATAGCTGGACAGGCCCTGATTGCCGGGCGATTTTGCTGTTGCCGTACATATTACAATCGGGTAGCAAAGCAATGTCCGGGTGTCAGGGTGCAGTTTCGGGGATCGGTCGGTGGGGCCCCGACCGGTAACGGTGAGATAGCACCCTGAAATTAATTTTGCGGCGATTCTATAACGAATGTGATATTTGCGCGTTAAAAGTTTGTGATAAACACCGGAATGATGCAGGAGGTCCCGATTCGGGATAGCCCTTTGCACTAGGACGAAGAGTCAAACCAAACAGGAGGACGACTTCAATGAGAAAGAATCTGGCAATATCTGCATCTGCGCGTGTGCTGACCGCGAGCCTGCTGGTGGGGGCGGTGTCGCCAATCGCCCTGGCCCAAAGTGTGGAACAGGACGCGGAAACCGAAGCTACAGAACCGACGGCTGCCGTAGAGGAAGTTTCCGCTTCCCCTGAGGCAGAAGCGGATGAAACCGGGGAAGAGGATATTGTCATTGTTACGGGATCAAGCATTCGGCGGTCACAGAATGATCAGGCGTTACCCGTGACGATTTTCTCCAAAACCGAGCTGGAAACTTCCGGCATTACCACCCCGGAACAGCTGTTCCTGCAACTCAACGTCGCATCAAACTCCAATGACAACCTGGCCAGTAATGCGGGGATTGTAGGCGGGGAAGAACGCGGCAACAACGGGGCGTCAAGCGCCAATCTGCGTCAGCAGGGTGCGGCAAGTACCCTGGTGTTGCTTAACGGTCGCCGCGTCGCCACCCACGGTTTCAAGGGCCGGTCGGTTGATCTCAACTCGATTCCGTTTTCAGCCATTGAGCGGGTTGAAATTCTTCGCGACGGCGCCTCGGCCATTTACGGGACCGATGCCATCGGCGGCGTGGTCAATTTCATCCTGAGGAAGAACTTCGAGGGTATTGAAGCCAGCGGGTTCTACGACAAAACCGAAGCCGGTGAAGGCGACATTTTTCGCGCCTCTGTGGTCGGTGGTTATGGGGATATAGATACCGACGGCTGGAACGTCGTGGGGAGCCTCAGCTACAGAAATGCCGGAATTCTCAAAGGTGTGGATCGGGACTTTACAAACACGTTTCAGCCGGACAGGGGGCTGTCTCCGGATACGCGCGGTGCTCCCTTTGCGTCAATAGAGGGGATAAATTGGGGGGGGGCAACGGATGGTGGCGTATTTAACGCAAACAACCCGGAATCCGAGTTTTATCAGGTGTTTGGCAACACGGATGTCCAGGGTCGTTTCGTGGATCCGGAGAGTGGCGAAGTGGATCCGGATACTGGCGAAGTAGATCCGGACACTCGCGACCGGCATCGCACACTCAACGTGCTGGCCCTGCCGGGCCAACCCGGTTGTGACGCCATTGAAGGTATGGGTGTTGATACCGGGGCCTTGTGGAACCGGCCCCAGGAAACCCGTAGCTGTGCCTGGGATTATCCCCGTGCTGCGGTGCTGCAACAACCGGTGGAAAACTTCGACCTCGTAACCCGCGCGACCTACGCCCTGAACGCCGATACAGAGATTTTCGCCGAGTTCCTCGGTTCCTACGTCACGTCCAAAAAGCAGTTTGAGCCCAACCAGATAACGCCTTGGGCCATTGGTCTGGGGGATTGGGCGACTCACGGGGGGGGTGCGTATCCCAGCACCGGCGCGGATTATGACTATGTGGTCAATGCACTCATCGACTACTACGGCGCCGATCAGGTCAACAACGGTGCCCCCATCAACTACCGTTGGCGGTGTATCGAATGCGGGCCCCGGGAAATTGATACCGAGACCACAGCCTTCAAAATCCAGACCGGTATTGATGGCGTCTGGCAGGTTTTGGGGCGCGACTTTGACTACAGGGTCGGCCTGTCCTGGTCGCAAAATGATGCTGAGTCGGTCCTGGGGCGCGGATACTTCAGCACCGAGGGCCTAGCCGAGCTTATCGGTACCGGAGTCATAAGCCCGTTCGTGCGGCCCGGGCAGTCGCAAACGGCCGAAGGTATGGCCAGGCTTGACGCTCTGGTAGGCGAGGCAGAAGGACTTATTCTGTTCACCGGCAAGACCACTCTTGCCCAGTTTGATGCCACACTGTCGGGGGATTCAGGGTTCAATCTCGGTCTGGGCGCGGAGGAGTCTGTCCTGTTCGCAGCCGGGGTTGATTTCCGTATTGAAGGGTACAACTTCGAAGGGGATCGGCGGCCTGAGGATAATCGCCCTGAGATCTATCAGGCCCCGTTCGACAACGGCAACGCCATTGAAGATGCGTCCCGTGATATTTACGCCGTGTTCGGGGAAGTCGTCATCCCGGTTCTGGAACCTTTGGAGTTTAACCTGGCGGGGCGCTATGACCATTACAGCGGCTTCGGGGGGACGTTTAACCCGAAATACAGCGCCAGATTTACCCCGTTTGAGAGTCTGCTTTTCCGCGGTGCCTACAGTACAGGGTTTCGCATTCCCACCTTTGATCAGCTGTTTAACGCGGCCATAGAGTTACCGTATAGCGGACAGGATCTGGCCGACCCGCGCGATTGTCCGGGAGGGATTGTCGATGATGACGACCCGGACTGTCAGATTCTTTCAAATTTAACTATTATCTCGGGAGGTAAGGAGGATTTGGACCCTGAGGAATCAACCCAGAAAAGTCTGGGAGTTGTGTGGACACCGGATTCAAGTTTCCAGTTCAACATGGATTGGTGGGAAATCACGACGGATGGTACGATTCGGGTACCAAGACTGCGTGAGCTCCGCGATAATTATGATCTGTATGTTGATAACTTCATTCGCGATGCGGCCGGTGATCTGACGGCGATTGACCAACGGTTTATCAATGTGGGGGAAAGAATCACCGAAGGCATTGAATTTGGTTCACTTGCGAGATTTGAGGTGGGGAATGCCGACGTAACCATCAACTTCAACGGCAGTTACCTGATTACCGATCGGCGAACCCTGACTGATACGGCCCCCTTGGGTCCCAATGAAGTCGGGACTCACTCAAGGGGCAATATCCCGTTGCGCTGGAAGCACACCATCGGCTTTGAATACGCCACGGACGACTGGGTGCACACAGTTACACAGATTTATCGCGACGGGTACGAGGATGAGGTGCCCCCGGGCATAGCCAGCGAAAGAATTTTTCCGGAAAATTACAGCACGTATGTGGATAATTACATTGTCCACAATTACAGCGTGACCTACTCGGGGATTGATGATGTGGACGTGACCCTCGGCATCAGGAACGTATTCGACGAAGATCCACCGTTTACAGCGCACCAGAATGACTTCTCGCCGGGTGCTGCATTTGATCCCAGGGTCGCTGACCCGCGCGGCCGGGCCTATACGGCCTCTCTCAGGTACAGGTTCTAGCGCCCGACCGTGCAGAATCCGGTCTCCAGCAGGAATGGCGGGTGTCCGGCAGGGCCCACCGTTCGCGTGGGTGTGTGGCTCGCCCTTGCGTTGGGTGCATGGGTGCTTCAGGGCTGTGCCAACACTCTCTATGATCGTACATACACAGCGGATGGTGCATTCAGCTCACGCATAAGAACCATAGTCCTGCATTATACCCAGGTAGATGATGCCAGGTCCCTGGAGCTGCTTGCGTCCAAAGAGTATCCAGTGAGTTCCCATTATCTGATCTCTTCAAATCATCCGGAATCCGGTGTCAAGATCTACAACCTCGTGGAAGAGAGCGAACGGGCCTGGCACGCAGGGGTTAGTGCCTGGAAAGGCAGAACCAACATAAATGATACATCTATCGGGATCGAAATCGTCTATACCGTAGCCTGCAGTGATTCCTCTGCCTCAACGTATGAAACGTGCGTTTTTCCGGATTATGATCAGTCTCAAATCGAAGCACTGATTGAGCTCCTTGAGGACATCACAAACACGTACCCCGATATTGAACCCTTGCAGATTGTCGCGCATTCAGACATCGCACCCCATCGAAAGATGGACCCCGGTCCGATGTTTCCCTGGCATTATCTCTATCAGCGGGGATTTGGTGCCTGGTATGATACGGTGACATTTCAGCGTTACCTGACCCGGATCAAGAGCGGAATGTTCCCGGCTGAACACATTGTCCCGGCCCTGGAAGATATAGGTTATCACATACCGTCCGAGGATGACCTAGAGGTTGTGGTCAAGGCGTTTCAGGCCCGTTTTGTGCCACACCGGATTACCGGTGAGCTGGATGCGTTAACGGTCGCGGCTATCTTCGCGTTAAGAGAAAAATACGTCTCCGGTTCCGAGTCCCATATCGCCTTTTGCGAAGAATTTCAGTTTTGTAAGGTGGCGACAGGCTGAGACATCATGTAATGGCTTGTTAGAGCACGGCGTTTTGACCCCTAGTACCGGTCTTGAGTAACGCTCTGCCCCGAGGCCCCGAATATCGCAAGCGTCACTGTAGCCTAGGGCCCGGGAAGTCAAGTTCAGTCACGCTTTCGTATGGGAGCCCGAGTTCAATGTGTCAAAGCCATGTTCAAACCACTGGCGCCGGGGCTTTATCCCGGCTGTGGCGTTACAACCTGTCCGGAAACGCCCGGGCCGGAGCCTCCCGAAATGCAATTCTGTTTTTGCTGATTGCAATCGTTCTGTTTGCAGTCAAAATTTGTCTTGTTCAGCCTGCATCCGCCCGTACTGAAACAAAGACCGTGCAACATTCGGCATCCAACTTTCTCACGGATATAAAAGGTGTTCGCGAAGAACATTTGAGGGCGCAATACTGGATCGGGCAGAGTAAAAGCGCCGAAAACAGGGTTATTCTTGACCGGCAGGGTATACAGGCCCTGAACCGTCTTACATTTGCCGTTGATGAAAATTTATTATCGGTCGCTGATTTGCCCCTGTCATTGTCACGGGAAGATATTTTAGATCGTATCCGCTCGGTCAGCAGGCGCCCCCCATCTCCCCGTTACTATTCGGACGGTCGGGAAGTCACCGACTCTGATTATCGTGAATACGAAAAAGCCTTGAATATAGCCGCGTTGGATGACGTTGTGCCCGTTCAATTTGCCCTGGTTGTGCGCCGGACGGGCATGCGTTCATTTCCTACGCGTGTGCGCGTTTTTAGCGGGACGGATGATCTCGATCTGGATCTATTTCAGGAGACGGCATTATTTCCGGGCGATGCGGTTGCTGTATTGCATGAAAGTCAGGACAAAAAATGGGTATTTGCCCGGTCCTACCATTACGCCGCCTGGGTGCCCAAGTCGGACATTGCAATGGGAACACGGGAAGATGTGCTGTCCTATCATGGCCGGGACAAAGCATATCTGGTGGTCACCGGAGACAAGGTTGAGACAGTCTATACCCCGGAGGATCCAAGAGTCTCCCGTGTGTCACTGGATATGGGCGTACGACTGCCGTTGATCGCCTCCGGCACTCTGGGCCACAGTCTCAACGGCCAGAATCCCTATACCGGATATGCAGTTCGGCTGCCTGTACGTAAAACCGAAGATGGCACTCTGGAGTTCGCGCCCGCTGTGATTGCGCGTTCCCGGGACGTAAGCCCAGGCTACCCGGAATTCACACATCACAACCTGATCCGTCAATCATTCAAATTTTTGGGAGAGCGATATGGTTGGGGGCACGATTATGGCGGGCGGGATTGCACTGGATTTATCTCCGAAATCTATCGATCTTTCGGAATCCTCATGCCTCGTAATTCGGGCCAGCAAGGCACCAGTGAGTTTGGCGTCAATATCCGGTTCGATGACAATGCCCCGATGCGCGAGAAACTGGAGGCGATCAACACTCTTGAACCGGGAGACCTGATCTATATTCCCGGTCATGTGATGATGTTCCTCGGTGTGGATGGGGGCACTCCATATGTTATCCATAGTGTCAAGGGGTACTCTCACCTTGAGCCGGACGGGACCCTGTACTCAGGTACTCTGAACGGGGTGTCGGTGACTCCGTTGACAACACTACACAAGTCCTCGGGCACAAGTTTTATTGATGAGATTTACAATCTGAAAAAAATACGGTACCCTTTGTCGGACATGCGTTGATTACACAGGATGACGCCCCCGGTGGCAACGCATAAGCCGCCTCGGCGCAAGCCTGCCGGGTGTGTCGGTTTTGACTATCCCCACAGGGCTCGCTTCGGCAGGGACATGTGTGACTCATGGAATTCAATTCCGTCGCCAATGTCCCGGGCCAGAAAAAGCGGGCCATCCAGATCGACAAGGTCGGCGTCCTGTGCAATGTAGCAGGCTGGCGCAATCGCCAAAGACCCGCTGACCATACAGCCGACCATGATTTCAAGGCCTGCCTCCCTAGCTTCGGCCTTCAATTCAACGGCTTCGGTAAGACCCCCCGTTTTATCAAGTTTTATATTGATCATGTCGTATCGCCCGATCACGGAAGAGAGTGAATTGCGATCATGACAGGATTCATCGGCGCAGACATGAAACGGATAAACCCCGGCAACCAGCGTTTCATCGGACCTTGCCGGGAGCGGTTGCTCAACCATGGACACATTGCACGCGACCAAGTCGTCGATCAGGGACTCGAACTCCGGTAGAGACCATCCCTCGTTGGCATCAACGATGAGGCGGGCGCCTTCAGCAGCAGCCGCGACGCGGTATAGCCGATTCAGATCATTCGAAGAGCCAAGCTTGAGTTTTAGCAATGGCCGAAACGCGTTTCTTGCCGCGATACGTTCCATGTGATCGGCCGGGCCGTACGGAATGGTGTATGCGGTCGTGATTTTTGCCCTTTCATGACGCTTCTGATCAAAGACAGGGATCTGCGTGGTTTTTGCTTCCAGATCCCAAAGGGCGCAGTCGATGGCGTTCCTGGCTGCGCCCGGAGGCATCAATCGCATCAACTCCTGCCTTGAGGCTCCGCGTTCAATCGCAGTCGAATTATCCTGTATGAGGACCAGAGTCTGATCAACGTTCTCGCCATAACGGCTGTAGGGAACACATTCGCCCCGACCTGCGAATCCGTTTTGTTCAATCCTGACGATAACAGTGTGCGCGGTCGATTTGACACCGCGGGAAATACCAAAGGCCTCTTTGAGCGGGTACACATGCGCGTGGGCGGTGAGTGTTCTAGGGGCAGGACTCATTAAATCCAATATGTGACAATGGCCGCGATGAGGACAGCAGAGAAAAAAGTATGCGCGCATCTGTCATAACGGATTGCAACTCTGTGCCAATCCTTGAGCCTTGCGAACAAATTTTCGACCTTGTGTCGTTGTTTATATGTTGTTTTACAGAACTGTGCGGGCGAGCGTCGCCCTTTTCGGGGCGTGATACCTTTGACCATCAGGGCCTTCCGGTATTCATCGCTGTCATAACCTTTATCGGCGATCATGAAGGACATCCCCGTTCATCTGTTATGACATGGATTTTGGAGTTCAGCCCGCCTTTTGTCCGCCCGATATGGCGGGGAGTATCCCCTCCTTTACGCAGGCTGCACGCGGTGCGATAAACCTTGATATATGTGCTGTCAATCATCAAGCCTCCCGGAGGACCGTCTTTGGCACTTAAGTACTTGAATATCTTATCAGAAATGCCCCTATCGCTCCAGAGTTTGGACCAGTTATACAGGGTCTTGCAGGGCCCGTACTGAAACCACTTTGCAGTCATCCACACGCCCCACACCACGGGGCAGAGGGAAAAACGGTTCAATCCGGGCAAGACCCTCTTCTGATAACATAAACATATCACTCATCGTAAAATCTCCTTTGCAACACATGAATCACATATCACAGTATAAGGGAACCCGTTAAATTAATAGGTCCTGGCCTTGGTCAAGCTATGCAATTGTTCAGGTCACCGATTCTCAAAAGCTGCATGTCAGTCAGTACTTTTATTGTCGGTTTGGATTGGCGTCCCGGCTTGCCGCGTCACACTCAGCTTGTCGAGGAGGAGGCACGCGGCTGTCGTCACCAGTATCGAGTCGATCGACGCGATTGTGGTAATTGTCGCAATTCCGAAATGAGAAATGGCGCCAGCCGATACACCGAGTGCCCAGGCCATCATTATATTTAGTTTGATCGGCGCGTCGGTGTCACCGAGTTCAGCGGGGTATTTTCCGCGTCGAAAGTAAAGACCATCTACAACATATATCGCTGCGATGGGTGGAATGGCGACGCCAAGCAAGATCAGAAAATCGACAAAATACGCTTGCACCGTGAGCAAACCAACAGCGGTTCCCAAAACCCCGACGCCAAAGACGATCCGGGCCAGGGTTTGCCTGGTCAGGATGGTCGCAATTGAAAGGCCTGAAGAGTAGAGAGACAAAACATTGCTCGACCAAGTGCCAAGCAATAAAAGCAAAAACGCTGGCACACCGATGCCGAGCGCGGCCATGACCGCGATGATGTCCTGCTCGCCTGTTGCAGCAGCCGGGATTGCGGCAAGAATGATAACGACTGGAAAGCAGACCCCGAGGGCGGCGAATACTGCCCACATGGCGTGCTTGAGATTCCTAGCGAACCGGCTGTAGTCGGGTTGAATGACAACGCCGACTATATACGAACCGATTACCGCAGATACGGCGTCACGAAACGTAATCACGCTGTTTTGCGGCGAGGCGCCCTTCAAGTCACCCACGGAAATCACCGCCGCGTAGCTCATGAAGAGTATCAAAAACGGAACCAGGATAAGCGCAAGTTTATCGATCCCTTTGAAGCCGCTTAGCGTCACCCCCACCATGAGGACGCTGCCCAGGATCACAAAAATCCAGATCGGCGGGCTGACGCCATAAAGCTCCTCAATCAGACTTCCCGTGGCGATTGCAAAAACATTGGCATTGATCCCGTACCAACCGATGAGGGAGATAGCGACGATCAAATTAGCTATCCTGGCGCCATCTCGCCCGAAAGCAAATTGTGTGAGCATGTAGGCGGAGTATCGGGAAGTCGCACCGATGTAGCTTGTCAACGCACCAAGCACGCCAAGGATAAGACAGCCCAAGACAAACGCAGGCAGTGCCTGGGAGAATCCGATGCTAGCGCTCAGTTGGGCGCCCATTATGAACACGGGTATCGCGATCGTGCCGCCAACGATGATTAGTGCGATGTGAAAACCGGAATAGGTTAAATTTTCCGGAACGGGTCGTTTTGCAAAGTCGCCAATGGGCCTGGAATCTGTGGAAGCTGGATCAATAGCCGACATGCCTTCACCTTGTTGCTGTGACGAGGGCACGTGAACCAAGACCTGTCCAGAATATCGGGTGGGCCGCTCTCGTCAAGGGGTTGAAGCGCCGTTAGGCGCTGACGCGGTTTTTGATAGAGGTCCGGCCTGTGAATACGCCAAACGATGCGAGCTCTTCTTCCGGCGGCGGCGCGCAGCTGCCGATCCGGCTCGGTGTCCAGCCAAACACCTTCTTCATATGGGCAAGATCCTCCGCCATTTTGAATGCGGCGCAAATCGGGTCGATGACCGGCACGCCGAGTTCGGCCTGTACGTCCCTGTAAAGACCAAAATTGCAAGTGCATCCAAGCAGCAATGCTTCAGCACCGTCTTCCTCAATGGCGCGACGCCCCGCTTCCATGATCCGTGAAATCGTTAAACCGCAATCTGTTTGCAGCTCACTCGCACCAAGATTGATCGCCCGCATGGAAGCGAGTTTGTCTCTGTAACCATATGTTGTGACACGTTCGGTCATCTGCCCGACCCACTTCTCGCGCCCGACAATGACTGAAAAGCGGTTGGCGAGATTGGCGGCAATCTGAACGCTCGCCTGACAGGGTGCCACGACCACGGCCTCGCCGGAAATTTCGCGTGCGTCTTCTATGCCGGGATCATAAAAGCAACCGATGACAACGGCGTCGTAGTCATTGACGGCGGCTTCCCGTGTAGCCCGAATGGTATCACCCAACATCAGGCCTTCATAAGTTCTATATTCAAGATGGTTCGGGGAACCCGGAACGTCGAGAGAGACGACGTCCACCTGTGTATCATCGCGCTTGATCCCCGCGATAAAATCCGCCATCGGCTGATCGTATGCATCGTAGCCAAGCGGGTTGATCCACATAATTTTAATGCCAGTCGTCATGCTTGGTGCTCCGGTTGAAGGACAGGGTTAGAATTTGTAACGAAGATCGACGTGCCAGAACTGCGGCGGCGCCGGGTGTGCGAATCCTCCGAGAACCCATTCGGAGTTATATTCTTTATCCGTCAGGTTTTCGATTGTGGCCGTCAGAGACCAGCGCTCATCAGCGTCTTCAATACCGAACCGCAGATTTACCAGGTCCAGCTGAGACCGTGACGTCGTATTCCCCGGATCCCAATATTGGCGACCGCGGCGTTCATAGTCGACACGCGCAAACCCAAGCAGGCCGGATGTAATACTTTCCCGGTATTGAGCTCCAAGGTTCAGCGTGTAATCCGGCGTATACGGAGAGACATTCCCAACAGCCGCCGGGTCCAATCCGTACTCTTTGACCTCGCCATCAGTGACGCCGACAGCGGCATAGACATCAAAACCATCAGCGAGGTTTGCCGTGATGTCGAATTCACCGCCGAGAATTTCGACTTCTTCTATCGGCACAAGAATCTGCGCGCCGATCTGACCGACGAACAGGAAATACTGCTGGTTCGTCAGTTCGGTTCGGAAGAGGGCGCCATTGGTGCGAACACGTCCGCCCCAAAGCGCCGCCTTGAACCCAATCTCGGCCGTTTCGGTGTTTTCCTCCGGGACAATATCGTTGACACCTGCAATCCCGGCGCCTGCAGCGGCCTCTGCAACGCCGTTCTGGTTGAACTGGCCGGAGCGGAAGCCTCTTCCCCAGGATGCAAAGGCTGCAAAATCGTCCGTAAACCGGTAGCGGAGGCTGACCCTCGGTTGGAAGTCCTCAAATGTTGCCTCGTTCACGGCGCCCGGCAGACCCTCAGTCGAAAAGGGCGATACGGTTTGTTCGCGCCTGTCGCGATCAAAGCGACCGGCAAGAGCGAATTCGAGATTGTCCGTGATGTCGTAGGCAATGTTCCCGAATACCGCCCACGCAAAGTTGTCATTGTCGTCGGCCGTGAAAGTCTCTGTCGGATTCCCTGGGTCCGTTAGCGGACGATCAAAGACCAACAGCAGGCCCTGTCCAGTATCAAGACTTGTCGTCGTGGAGATAAAGCGGTCGGTTCCGAGGAAATAGGAACCAAGCTGCCAGCGGAATCGTTGATTGCCGGGCGATGTAATCCGGAACTCCTGGCTCCAGGCAGAAACCTCTTCGACTTGAGACTGCCCGCCACCCCCGCCGAGCTCTGTCGTGAGATCGGCTGTGTATGGGAACTGGTCGCCCGTTACGCCTTCGAAGACTTCATTGTAAGAGCTGATCGACGTGAGGGTCGCCCAGCCGGTTTCGTGGTCGAGCTTTAGCGTATATTCATCAATGTTGCGCTCGCCCTGACCGAGATTGGTCGCCCGAAAGTTTCTATCGACCAGATCGGCGTCGCCGATTGAAAAGTCGTAGGATGCAAATGATGTTGCATCAACGAGAAACAGACCGTCCGGCCCATAAAGTGCCGGTTGATACTGGAAGCCGACACCGCCGCCCTCCTGTCGCGCAATGCTGATACGCGCATCCGCTGTGAATTTATCGGTAGGGGTCCATAGCAACCGGCCTCGGCCAACGATCTCTTCGGTGAAGTCAATTTTCTGGTTCAGGAACTGGTTCTCAAATACGCCGCCGAAATCGCGATAACGAAGGGCGGCGCGGAAAAAGAGCCTGTCTTTGACAATCGGACCGCTAATCGAGCCCTGTGCGATGTATTCGTCGCCCTCACCAATACCAAGGCGGATATCGCCCCCGAATTCACTGGAAGGACCTTTTGTATTGATGATGATGGCCCCGCCTGTTGCATTCCGGCCGAAGAGTGCGCCTTGCGGGCCTTTAACGACCTCAATGCTCTGAATATCGAACAGTTCCTGCGTAAACTGTCTGTTGTTGATCTGAATGACGCCGTCCACGACAGTAGCCACTGGTGGTTCGCCGTTTCGAACTTGCGTGATCCCCCGGATCGTCAGGAACGAGATACCCGCGCTTTGAGATGTCGCCAGCGTCACATTCGGTGTCAGACCGATGAAGCCGTCCACGCGATCAATCCGTGCATCTTCGAGTGCGTCTCCAGAAAAAACAGTTGCCGTCAACGGCACGTCAAGCGCATTTTCCTCCCGCAGACGACCGGTGACAATGATCGTATCCCGTACCGACACATTGTCTTCAACGGTTGTTTCATTGACTTGGGCGTATGCGACACCGCTTGACGGCAGCGTCGTCGTTGCAAGCAGCCCTAGCAAGCTATTGCGAATGGTCATTCAGGTTCCTTTCCGGTACTAGAAAGCTCATATCTTTTGCAAAAGACTGAGCGCGGTTATGACCACTCAACTATGAAAACGTATGGATGATGGGACAACCCTTGTGGTGGGTAGTGGGCCCAGCTATTCAGGTAGGAATGAAAACACATGCTACCCGAACGGGTAAGCCGGTCATCATCAGGACGGGCAATATGGGAAACGGCAGCCTCAAACCACCAACTTTCGCCGACGCGCTACCGCGATGGCTTGGGTTCGGCGGCTGACATCAAGCTTCCTGTATAAGTTCTTGAGGTGGAACTTGATGGTGTTTTCGGTGAGCTGAAATCGTCTCGCGATTTCTTTGTTCGACAATCCCAGGGCGAGTTGCTCAAGGATTTCGTGTTCACGCACACTCAGAATATCGCCGCCGATCCGGGGTCTTAACACGTCTCCCCGGTTTATTGTATCGGTGACAAAACTCATCAATATCAACTCATCGTCCTGGTTTCGGAGTGCGGTTCTGACTTCCTTCAGGAGGCGCTTTAGCGCATCGTCACAAAGGAACGGCCCCATAAGTTTTCGGTTTGCCGCAATTCGGATCGCTTCAGCCAGATACTCAGTACCGAGATCTCTCCGATTAAGTTGACGTAGTGCAATCGCCTTGGCAACGCGTAGCCTGATTTGATGGAGCGCCAATCCGCCGGTGTCTGCATGCCTAATTGACTGTCGAAGCGTTTCAATTGTACGGGATGGCGAGGTTAAGCGTGTCGCTGCGCGCGTTTCGGCAGCCAAAAAATAGGCATGCCAAACACGCGGTTCGTTTTGTGGCGCTGCGTTTACCATCCAGTCATCAATACGTTCGATGAGCTTTCCGGCCTCGCTCTTTTGTCCGAGACGCGCTGCGACCCGCACTTGGAAAATTTGACAGTAAAGTTTGAGGCGATCAAGCTGCCTCGACTTCGCTACCGACAGGAAACGGGCGGCAATATCCTCAGCGAACGCGAATTCGCCGCATTGTTCGCAAAGGTGATAAGCCGCGTCTAATCCCAGGAGATAGATTTCAGTCCAACCGTCATATTCCTCAATATGCGCCAGTGTCTGAGAGAAGGCTTCAAGATCATCCGGGCCCGCTTTGCCGTGCCAGATTTTAAGTGCGTAGTCGATAACTTGCGCGAGATGTTTCAACCCGCTGTCGGAACCAAAATTGCTCGCTGCGAGCTCCAACGCCTGATTGACGTTCGCTCGCGCAAGATCCATTTCAGCGCGATGAAGCGCTGAAGTCGCGGCATGCAGATAACAATAATTGAGTCCGAGAACAGAATCACTCCGCCGAAAAAAACTAAAGGCCGATTTGACGCTCTCATCAGCTCTTGCGAAATCACCCAGCGCAAAACTCACCATAATTTGCTCACTGGCAAGCATCGCCGCCTCAAGAGCGTCCAGGTCTGCCGCAGTTTTGAGTTTCGACTCGTTGTTTGGTGAAAGCGCCCAATCCCGCTTGTCTTCATAGGCGTTCACCATGGATTCGATAATGATATGGTCGGTATCGTATGCTGCGCCGTCCTCTTCGGTGCGCAGAACAACAGATGCGTCTAACAGTCCGCGAGCAGATGTGTATTCACCATCCTTGCAATGGAGGTAAGCACGTGCGACGAGGAGACGGGCGCTCGACGAAACGGTCGTCTTGGGAACGAGCCTGAACAGCGCGCGGATAACGCTGATGCCTTGGGTCAGGATGATCTTCCATCCTCCAGCCGCAAGGATCAGTCGCTCGCATTCCTGGAAGTTCCCTGCGGCGACCGCATATTTAACAGCCTCAATCAATAAGCCCTGTTCATCGTACCAAGCACTCGCCTTGAGTTGAATTTCGATAAGACGCGCAGCCGACTCCTTGTGAAGCGTATCGCGCAAATACTCTGCAAACAGATGATGCAGGCGATACCAATCGCCTTCATAGTCGATTGAAATGATCAAAGCCGTCAACGGTTGCAGGCGTCCAATTAGCTGCCCGCTGTCAGAGGCGTCGCGTATGTGATCTGCGAGCTCTGAATTGAATCGATCCAGACAGGAAACGACGAGCAGAAATTCCCGAACATCATTGTCAAGGGACGAAAGGAGCTGGCTTGTCAAATACGCAGCAACGAAGCCGGATGGGGCGGCCAACCGGATGGGTTGAGAAGGTCTTGCCTGCTTTTGTACTCGCGCCAACTGGACTGCAACAGGCCATCCTTCCGTCTGTCGAAAAATGTCTTTAGCTTCTTTGTCTGAAAAATCGTCGCCTAGTACGCTTACGGTTTCTTGGAGAGTGAGGCGAATTTGATCGGCGCCAATCTCAAGTGCCTCCCCAGTGGCTACCAACATTGGTACATCGACTTGCGGCATGGTTCTGCTGTTGACGACAAGTGTCAAGTTGGAGGGCATGATTTTCAATATGGACTTGATCAGTTCGTCGATGCCGGATCCTGATACGAGGTGGTAATCGTCCAGCAACAGGACAGTGTCGGGACCGTGACACTGCACCTCTTTCATCAATGTGTTGAGGACGCGAACCGTCGGCGTATCGGAAAATCCGTTGCGCGCACCAATCTCCAGCTCACCTATGTCTAAACCGGCGTGCGACAGGGCAATAGCAATGTAAGAGAGAAACTGTCGCTCATCTGCATCACTCTCATCTAGGGTCAACCATGCCGCTGTGTGACCGGCGTCTTTAAGGGCGGTAAACCACTGGCAAAGCAATGTTGACTTTCCAAATCCAGCAGGCGCAACGATCAGACCAATTTTTCGATCCAGTGCATCACTTAAAGGCTTGAGTAACCTCTCGCGTTCAACCAGGCTGATTTTCGGTTTGTTGGGTTCAAGTTTGGATTCCATGATCCAGCTGCTTTCGAATTCGTCATCTTGATCTTCGGTCATAATTTTCTCTCTTGATCATCGAACGCACCATAAATTCACCGGACTCTTTGGCCTCCTCCAGGACTGGATATGTATGAGTTTGTTGAATACCGATCGGCGAGGGTCTTTGTGCTCATCGGGGATGGGACATCTGCCTCCATCAATCCCCAAGGACCGAAGCTCACCGACTTTGGGTAATCCGGATCCGGAATAAACCCGAACCCTGGCTGGCTTGTGCTCACTTGCTCGTGCGCTGCGCACGCAACCGTTACGCAATCATCTGTAGTCGCCCAGAACAGATTTATGCCAGTGTCGAAAATGAATTCCATTTAGCTAATACCGAGCTTTATGACATCGGTGTACCAAGGCGTTGCGCCATAATCTGCAATTTTCCCATTTTTGAGATGGATTGTATGTTCTTCGGAGCTGGAGGTCACAGAAAATTGTGAAAAGGATAGTAATGCTGCAATACGTCCGAGAGTCGGGCGATGACAGGGTTTCATAGATTGGCTCATTGTTTGGCAGATTAGCAATAAACATGCATAGGGCCAAGGACCGAGCTAGCGGATTTTGGTATTCTGGGTAAAATAAATTATGGTAGTCCGATCCGGATACAGTTGTCATTTCACCGCCCTAACTTCAGACAATGAGGACCTTATGTGATGTTGACCCAGCTCGCGTTCGCATATTTCGCACTGGCTATCGGCTATAATGTCTTCAGCCAGATATCCCTGGACCGGATCGGAAAAAAATTCGCTTCTACTGAACCTGCTTACGGGCTCCAAGTCATGAGCTTGGTGCTTGTCATCTTCGCCTTGAGAACAGTGATACCATTTTGGGTGTTTTTGCCTTTGTTCACTCTTTGGACTCTTTCAATTATTCGTTTCGGCATAGGAAACCATTTGGCAGGATACGACCCAGAAACCTACCTATCCAAATTCACGTGGATCTGTGCGTTGGCCATCAACATTTTTGGTGCAGTAATTTTCGTGTCATACATTGTCGCCAGCCTCCATGTCCATCTTGTCTGACGGCAAATCGCTTGCCTGAATGGCCGCCCGGGTTCTGGCAGAGCGCCATGGCACCACAGAACAGACCACCGTCTGGAAGTGGCGAAAGCGCGATGGCGTCAAGGATCACAGCCACAGACCGCA
>JACOMS010000027.1:25333-35567 GCA_014324115.1 Hyphomonadaceae bacterium | reverse complement strand
AACGGATCAGGAGGCTGTTGATGCCGACAGGAACAACAGGATTGCGACCCACACCCTTGAGGGTTTTGTCAACGGCCCGGCCGAGGCTGCGGTCCCTGCGGCCGCGGTTCCCCAGGGCAATGGCTTCCTTGAGAGTGTTGATGTGGATGCCCTCATCAAAGCCGGGGCGGACGTCAATGCTACAAACAAGGACGGCCGGACACCGTTACGCTTGGCTTCAACCTGGTCTGGGTCCTAGGTTATCAAAAGCCTGATAGACGCTGGAGCCGAAACCCATACACGTTAAAGAAAACGGAAAACTGTAACATATAAATACAAACGTGTTACATTCTGATAACAAACGGAGCAAAACAATGAAAAAACTTATGACGACAATCGCCGCAATCTCTCTTTTGGCGGGGCCGGCATCGGCTAAAACATGGACAAGCGAAATCTGGCTGGACCCGATTACCGACGAAAAACAGGCGTATCTTCACGGTAGTGGAAATCACATTAACGAATATATCAGATGGAACTACGATTCTGCGTACGAGAATTTGGTTGTCCCGTCCAGTAGTCACTATAAAACAATCCCCATATTTTTTAGAGCAGACAAAAACAATGTCTGGAGCTTGGATGTCCTCGGCCAATTCGTGAATGACCCCGAACAAATTGATCGGATCATTTCGGAAATAGCCGGCGCAAAAGAAAGATTTGTGATCCGGTCCGGAACCGGCATAGGAACAGAAACGGTCGTTTTTCCGATTGATGGCTTCCAGGACGAATATCAAAAGGTGAAACCTGTTTGTGACGCTTCGCGCAAAAGAATGCGGTAAACCTTATGAAAATCGGCGCAATAGCGCTAGATGTTTGGGAAGATGCTGACTGGTCACCTTTGCACCGAGCCATCTACTGCAAAAATCACAATGAGATTTTAGGGTTCATTCGCATAGGTGCTTACGTAACCGCAAAAGACAATGATTTCGACTTGACCCCCCTGCACGTGGCGGCTCGGTACGGAACTGCTGACGTGGCGGCGGCTCTCATCAAAGCCGGGGCCAAGCCTAACAGCCGATGCGCATATTACCAAACCGCAATGCACTGGGCGGCCAAGGCTCACCAGCCCGATATTATCAGAACACTCAAGAAATTTGGAGGGTTCATCAATCCCCGTGATACAAACGGCGACACCCTGTTACATTTGGCTTTGGTGCCAAAGCCCGAACTCCAAACCCTTTTAGCCCTGTTCGAATCCGGAGCAGATATGTTGATCAAAAATCAAGAAGGCATTGCACCCATTCAAATCGGCGATTATGCTTTACTCGAAAGGTTGAAAAAAATGTCGAATGAGACACTTCGCACCAAATGAGTTTCGAAAACAGTACGACAGGATTGATCCCGGCCTCTTTCCTGTAATTGACACATTTCGGGAGATTTGGGGCGCGCCGGTCATGGTCAGCTCTGCTATGGGCGCCATCGGTCGAACAACTGGTCGGGGATTCCACAATTACATCAAACACGGCAGCATCAAAGCCATCGACCTCATGCCCGAAGGATTATCCGCGGGTAAATACGTAAAAGCTTACGAATCCGCCAAACAGGCCGGCGCCCGCGGAATCGGCCTGTACCCACAATGGGAACCACAGCCCGGAATACACATCGACATCGGCGACCGGGGAAGAGGCCCGGACCACGTCGCGACTTGGAGCGCTTTTTGGATTGATGGCCGACAACAATATTTCAGCATCCGGCAGGCATTCAAGATGGATTATGCCGACAACGCTTAAAAAAGGCAGCGCTAACACACCCGATAAGGTCGGCTCAAAGTGGCCATCAAAGTTTTTAGGGGTTCTTGCCGCCACCCCGATAAATATGTGAGCGCTGTCAGGGATGCCGAGGATACCTGGTGGCGGGGCTGGACCTGCGGCCTGGAAGCCTCTGATCCCTGTTGATCACATACAACACAATACGGGGTACCGCGCCTGTTGCGCGGCCCTGTCGTTTCAAATCATGCGTATTTGGACGGGATGTCGCCCGATACATCATTCAAGGCCGTATTGGCTTTTCGGGGTGTGCCCCCAATCCCTGACTTGGAAACCCATGGACGGAGTGCTGCCGCGGTGTCACCTTGACCCTCTGACCTTGGGCGAAATGATGGTCGCGCGAGGTCAAAACATATAAAAGTTCGCCGTCATGTCCCCTTATTGTCACCCTGTGCAGGCTCCCGGCGCTTTGAATGTCCGTAATTTTGTTGCCCGCCTCGTGAGCTTTGATCTGAAACATCTCCTCACGCACCAAAAGATACAGATATTTTTCTGAGGGATTGTTGGCCAGACAGGTCGGGGACCAATCGCCGAATGCAGTCAGGAGCCTATGACCATGACGCTCTGCGGAAACGGATTGCGCTCCGGCAACAATTCGGGCCACGACGGGGTTGACCGGATGGTCATAAAGCTCATCCGGTGTTCCGGTCTGCTGGACTTGACCGGCGCTTAGAACAATCAGCCGGTCACTCATTTCCAGGGCCTCTTCCGGATCATGGGTCACCATCATGACGGTTGTACGTGTGTTTTTAAGGATGGCCCGGGACTCACGACGCAACCGGCGTCTTGAATTCATGTCCAGGCTTGCAAAGGGTTCGTCCAGTAACATAACCTCCGGTGAGGGTGCGAGGGCCCGCGCGACGGCGACCCGTTGCTGTTGCCCGCCAGAGAGCGTGTGCGGGTAGCGGTGTCCCAACCCGCTCATCCGGATAATTTCCAAAAGTTCAGATACACGTTTTGAGGAGCCGACAGTATTTTTGTCCAGGCCGAAGCTGATATTTTGGGCCACAGTCATATGCGGAAACAGAGCCCCGTCCTGAAAAACAAGCCCGACAGGGCGCTTTTCGGGTGCAGGCTGAAGGCGACCTCCGCTCATTTTCCGGCTATTTAGCCATATTTCACCGGATTGAGTGGGCAAAAGCCCTGCCGCCATGCGCAGCAATGTTGTTTTCCCACACCCGGACGGACCTAAAAGACAGGTTATTTCAGAGGGATTCAAGGAAAAGCTGACATCTTTTATGACGCAGGCACGTTCATAGGCAAAGCCTGTATGTCTGAATTCCAATGTCATGCCTTGCTGATTGTGTCCGTAAACTGACCCCCTATAATGCCCTTGCAGAATTAAAAAGCCAGCCGGAAAATTGCTGACCGCCTTACCGTGCAGATCATCCCGAACTCATATGCGCGCATAAGCGTCGCGGGTGCCTGTGCCGTTGCGGCCTGCGTCGCAATGCCGATTATCGTTGTGTTGGTCGCGCTCGTCCTGCCGGCCGGGGCGGATTGGGCGCACATCCGGCAAAACACGCTGTTGCCCTATGTTTTGAATTCAACAGCCCTGATGATCATGACCGGTGTGATTGCAGCATTGTCAGGGGTCGCCACCGCCTGGTGCGTTACAAGTTGCAATTTTCCGGGGCGAACCCTGTTAAGCTGGCTGCTGGTTATGCCACTGTCTATACCTGCCTACGTTCTGGCATATATTTATGCGGATATACTTGCGTATTCGGGGCCGTTACGATCCGGCCTTAAAGCTGTGTTCGGGGACAATTTTGCCGACATCGTGCCGAACATACGTAATTTGCCCGGTGCGTCCCTTGTATTGGCACTTGCGCTCTATCCCTATGTTTACCTTCTTGCCCGGGTATCCTTTGAAACCCGGGCCGGTCAGGCTTTCAATGCCGCCCGGGTGCTGG
The DNA here is from genome assembly GCA_014324115.1 of Hyphomonadaceae bacterium. Lineage (GTDB taxonomy): Bacteria > Pseudomonadota > Alphaproteobacteria > Caulobacterales > Maricaulaceae > JACOMS01. Next base: position 31,852 of record JACOMS010000027.1, on the reverse strand, counting down.
GCAAGACGCCCCTGGTCGCGTTTTGGACTGTTGCCTTGCCCTGTGCACGGCCGGCTGTCTGGGGAGGACTGGCCCTTGTCCTGATGGAAACACTGGCCGATTTCGGCGTCGCTGATTATTTTGCGATCCCGACGTTCAGCACCGGCATCTTCAAAACCTGGCTGGGGATGGGCGAGACACTGACTGCCATGAAATTGGCGGGTGTCATGCTGCTTTTTGTTATGGTGCTCGTCCTGATGGAATTGTTCAGCCGCAGGGGACGATACTACCCGTCCGGACACGACCATACAACACCGGTTCGATTTCAGCTGTCAAAGGGACAGCAGTATCTGGCCACCGGTTTATGTGTTTTTCCCGTGCTTTTGGGGTTCGTTATACCGCTGGCCCGGCTGGTATACTTATCCGTTGCGTCCGGCGACAATTTTTTCGGTGCCGACTTTGTCGCGTTTGTGGTGAACAGCCTGAAGCTCGGATTGATATCTGCAATCCTTGCCACACTTATCGCAGTTTATCTGGCATACATACAACGTCAGCAAGCCGGTACCGTATCAACAATCGTTATCCGGTTATCGACACTGGGCTATGCTCTCCCCGGCGCCCTGCTGGCGGTGGGTTTACTGGGCCCGGTACTGGATATTGACCGGTACATTACCGGAGTACTGAAGGCTCATTACAACCGGGATGTCGGTCTGGTTCTAACAGGATCGTTGATCGTTTTGATCTATGCGTGTGTGGTGCGTTTTCTCACGGTTTCGTTCAACACAATCACCGCTACCTTTTCAAAAATCCCGCCATCCATGGATGAGGCCGCGAGGAGCCTCGGCTCAACCCCGTTCCGGCTGGTCCGTGAAATACATCTGCCTTTGCTGCGCCCGGCCATCACTGCGGCGACATGTCTGGTTTTCATTGATGTTTTGCGAGAACTTCCGGCGACATTGATCCTGCGACCCTTCAATTTTGAAACGCTCTCTACACGTTTATATCGCCTCTCAAGCGATGAAAGACTGGCCGAAGCGTCCACGTCTGCGCTCATCATGGTTGTTTTGGGAATGGTTGCGGTATTTTGGTTAAAGCGCGTTTCAGACCCCTGATTGACAGGCTTTTGTTGCAGTCGGTAAGTCTATAGTATGGAACAGGTAAATCAGTTGATAGAGTCCTTATGAATCTGTCTAAACCCGGACATGAACACACGTTGATGGCGGCGTCTGTCGCGGCGCTGTCCATGGATGCCGTCCAAAAAGCCAATTCGGGCCACCCGGGCATGCCGATGGGTATGGCCGATGTTGCAACCGTACTGTTTTCAAGGTTTTTGAAATTCGATCCCGACGATCCGGACTGGCCGGATCGGGACCGCTTTATTCTTTCCGCGGGTCACGGCTCCATGCTCATTTACAGTCTGCTGCATCTGACAGGCTACAAGGCCATGACAATGGATCAGATCAGGAATTTCCGTCAACTCGGCTCACGTACAGCGGGGCATCCCGAATACGGCCATACGCCCGGCGTGGAAACGACCACAGGGCCTTTGGGTCAAGGGCTCGCCAATGCGGTCGGCTTCGCCCTGGCCGAGCGGCATATGAATGCGCGTTACGGGGACAGGCTGGTTGATCACTACACCTACGCCATTGTCGGAGACGGCTGTCTCATGGAAGGTGTTGCGCAGGAGGCGATCAGCATGGCCGGGCATTTGGGTCTGAACCGGCTTGTTGTCCTTTGGGATGACAATAATATCACCATTGATGGACAGGTCAGCCTTTCAGACAGCACGGATCAACCGGCCCGGTTCAGGGCATCCGGCTGGAATACCATATCTGTGGACGGGCATGACCCCGAAGAGGTGGTGCAGGCCATAGGTTTGGCGAAAGAATCCGGTAGCCCCACTTTGATCGCCTGTAAAACACTGATTGCCAAAGGTGCGCCGACCAGGGCCGGTACATCAAAAGCCCACGGTTCCCCCTTGGGTGACGAGGAAATCGCATCCGCACGGGAGGCACTGGATTGGCCCTATGCCCCGTTCGAGATTCCGGATGATATTTATGAGCTCTGGAAACGTCCAGGGCTGGCCGGCGGCCGAAAACATCATACATGGAAGGCTCGTCTGGCAGAAAATTCACAGGCTGACGATTTTCAACGCGCCATAAACGGTGATCTGAATGACGGGTGGGAAGCGGCCATGGCGGATTACAAGACTTCACTGCTTCAGGAAAAACCGAACCTGGCGACCCGTGCCGCCTCCGGCAAGGCTCTCGCTGTATTGACCGGGCATTTGACGGATATGGTATCCGGATCAGCGGACCTTGAAGGTTCCAACAAGACGCGGACACCTTCGACCGTACCGGATATTCAGGCCGGAACCTATGGCGGGCGTTATATAAATTACGGCATTCGCGAACACGGTATGGCGGCGGCGATGAACGGTATGGCGCTGCATGGAGGCATCATTCCCTATGCCGGAACATTCCTGGTGTTTGCAGATTATTGCCGACCTTCCATCCGCTTGTCGGCACTGATGAATCAACGGGTAATTTACGTAATGACCCATGACTCCATCGGTGTCGGTGAGGATGGTCCGACCCACCAACCTGTTGAACACCTGGCATCCCTTCGGGCCATACCCAATCTGCATGTTTATCGTCCCTGCGACCCCGTAGAGACAGCGGAGTGTTGGGAGTTGGCGATAGGGCGCAGGCATGGCCCCTCGGTCATGGCGCTGACGCGACAGGGCGTGCCGTTCCTGCGTGAGCGAGCCGATCACAATGAATGTGATCGCGGAGCCTATGTCATTTCACCGGGCGAGGGTGAGGATGAAATCATTCTGATCGCAACGGGTTCCGAGGTGCATCTGGCCATTCAGGCGCAGCACCAACTGCGCGATGACGGTGTTTTTTCCCGTGTTATTTCAATGCCCTGCATGGATCTGTTCCTTGAACAGGATGAGGAATACATCCGCTCAATTCTCGGTAATGATCTGCCTCGATTGGCGATTGAAGCCGGTGTTCGGCAGGGCTGGGATGCGATTGCAGGCCGGGATGGCGGATTCATCGGCATGAGCACGTTCGGGGCATCGGCCCCGGCGGCCGAGCTGTTCAAACATTTCAGCATAACATGTGATGCGATTGTCGCAAAGGCCAAGGGGATTCTGGGGGCCTCATGAACCAGATTGAGGATAATGTTTTTGTCAGCGGCCAAATTGTACCCGACGATATGGATAAACTTTGCCTGATGGGCATTCGTTCCATCATCAATAACCGTCCGGACGGCGAAACGCCCGGTCAGCCCTCCCATGCACATATTCAATCGGCTGCCCGGGAGGTCGGGTTCACCTGTCATCATGTCCCGATGGGCGGTGTGGTCACGCCGGAGATCATAAGTGCATCCATTGACGCCTATGCAGATACGCCAAAACCGATACTGGCCTATTGCAGATCGGGCCTGCGATCCGCCACCCTGTGGGCTTTTGCGCGTGTGCAGGTTTTGGGTGTCACCGGCGTCATGGACAGGATATCCGATGCGGGTTACGACCTTGAACGGATTCGCCCGGCCCTTGAGTCGTGCGCCCAAATCGCTCAAAAGAAATAGGTGTCGGCTGTAGCTAAAATATCCGGGGCCGTGGGTCGGCAATGGGGTTGGTTGACAACATATAACAGCAAACGTCTGCTGGGTGACACAGTGGCGGCTCTTGTTGTGACAGTTTTGCTTGTCCCGCAGGCTTTGGCCTACGCAATGCTGGCCGATTTGCCGCCGCAGGTCGGGATTTATGCCTCGATTTTTCCCTTGTTGGCCTACGCCCTGTTTGGGTCATCACGGTTTCTGAACGTCGGACCGACCGCGGTCATTTCGCTTATGACAGCGGTCGCCATTGCGGATATACCGGAGGGTCAACGCATTACCGGAGCCGCCGCCCTGGGGTTCATGTCCGGTGTTTTTTTGATTATTCTGGGGTTGTTGCGCGGCGGTTTCATCATGAATTTCGTCTCACGCTCTGTTGTGGCCGCCTATATCACGGGTGCTGCCGTTCTTATCATCCTTAGCCAGTTCAAACATATTCTGGGTGTCGATGTTCAGGGACGGTCCGGTTGGGAGCTGTTATCTTCTCTCATCGGATCTGCGAGCCGTCCGAATGTGACGGCCCTGTTAATAGGCGGCATCAGCATGGTTGTCATCTGGACGTCGCGGACATATCTGGGGCTTGGCCTTGTCAAGCACGGCATGAAGGCCCGAACGGCACGTATCGTTCAACGCCTTTTCCCATTGATGATCATTATCCTTTTTACCGGTATTTCCGGAGTGTTCCTGTTGTCCGAGAACAACGGTTTACCCGTAGTCGGAGACGTGCCGCGCACGGTTCCGCCGCTTTCATTTCCAGCCGCCGGGCTGGAAATTTATCAAGCCCTGTGTCTGCCCGCCTTCGTCATTGCCCTGGTCACATTTGTTGATTCCATGTCAACCGCACAGACACTCGCGTCCAGGGCCCGTGAACGCATTGATGCCAACAGGGAGCTGTTCGGTCTCGGTGCCTCCAATTTTGTCGCCGGGATGACCGGCGGCTATCCCGTCAACGGCAGTATGTCCCGCTCGGTTGTCAATTATACAGCAGGGGGGCAGACTCCTGTTGTCGGAGTTATCACGGCACTTTTGATGCTGTTTACGGCACTCTTTCTGGCACCCCTGTTAAAATATCTGCCCCTGGCCGTTTTGGCCGCACTCATTATCGTGGCGTGTTTTTCATTGTTCCAGTTCCGCACACTTCGGAGTATCTGGCACTATAATCGCGAGGGGGGCATTACGGCCTTTGCGACATTTTCCGCAGTGCTTGTACTGGGTGTGCAGTGGGGCGTCGTCATCGGCGTCATATTATCCATGACATTCCACATTCGCACCACACTCAAACCGCACATGGTCATTGTCGGACGCTTCCCGGGCACAGAACATTACCGCGACGCGGACCGCTATAATGTGGAAACACATGAAGAAGTCAAAACCCTGCGGATTGATGAAAGCCTGTACTATGCCAATGCCCGTTACCTTGAGGACAAGGTCGCGCACTTGGTACATCAAAGCCCGAAAATGACCGATCTGATTCTGATGTGTACGGCGGTCAATCGAATCGACGGAAGTGCCCTCTCAAGCCTCGAAACCATCAATCAACGCCTTGCGGATGCGAATATCAAACTCCACATTTCGGAACTGCACAGCCATGTCAAGGAACGGCTGCACCGCTCGCATTTTCTTGATCACCTGAGCGGAGAAATTTTTCTGTCCCAGCAGGAGGCGATGCGGGCCCTCGAACCGGAACCGGACTGGTCGCAATACTCCGATCACGTTGATATACACTAGGTTTTGAAAACGGGGATTCGGGGCTGACAGGTCGCGGCTATGGGGCAGGGTGAAATATACAGGCATATGTCAAGCGGTAAACCGGACGGGCCGAAACGCAGGCGAACAACCAAAAAAATGCACGGGGAAAGCACACCGCGCATGATGACCCGGAAGGTCCGGACAGCGCGCGGCCGTAAAATCTCTTCCAAACAATGGATTGAACGGCAGATTAACGATCCTTACGTTGAGCAGGCCCGGATCAGGGGCTACCGGTCACGGTCCGCCTTCAAACTCATTGAAATCGACGAAAAATTTAATCTCATCAAAACCGGTGACACAGTTGTTGATTTGGGGTGCGCTCCCGGAGGTTGGGTGCAGGCCGCCTTGAAAAACGGGGCCAGGCGCGTTGTCGGTATTGACAAACGGCCCGTCGATCCCGTCCCGGGATCAGATATTGTCAAATTTGATTTCATGCTGGATGAAGCACCCGACAGGCTTATCCACATGCTTGGCGGTGATGCACCGGATGTCGTGCTTTCTGATCTGGCCGCCGACACAACCGGGCACAGAAAGACGGACCATTTGAAAACGGTCGCGTTGGTCGAGGCTGCAGCAGGTTTTGCCATGAAGGCTCTGAAACCCGGCGGGCATTTCGCCACAAAAGTCTTTCAGGGCGGTGCCGGAAAAAAGCTGCTCGACGGGCTCAGGGCCCGGTTTGAAATCGTGCGCCATTTCAAACCCAGGTCTTCCCGTTCGGAGAGTCCGGAAATCTACCTGGTCGCAAAAGGATTCAAACCGCCCCGGGAATAAACGGGCCGGACTAATCGTAATAGGCTGTTTTGTGACTCGCCTGTTTGCGCTTTTCCTTGCCCCGCGGCTTCCTGCCTTTCGGGGCCTGATACATATCGCCACCAAAGTCAGGAACAGGGTCTGCGGGATCGTCGCTGACGATCAATCTGGATTTTTTGTGACGCCTGGACATGAATGCCTCCGTAATACGTCTTGGTGATTTGCGTGATAAGTCGGCCCGAATGATAAAAAATCAAGGCTCTCAAGATAACTACAGAGTGTCAGCTCTTTGATGCCAAAACTCGGGCGGGGCTTTTCACCCGGGCAATGCCCATCAGGAGACCAATACGATCCTGAATGAGGATAGTGCGGATACGGATGGGGCAAGCCCGTTCCAGGTCGCGCAGGAAG
>JACOMS010000027.1:0-25274 GCA_014324115.1 Hyphomonadaceae bacterium | reverse complement strand
GGCCCGGTCGATTGCCACAAAGAGGTGGCGACGCCGGTCTTGATCTACCATTTGGGGCAGATATTTCACGTCCATATGGAGGTATCCGGGTTGGTAGGCCTTGAAGCCGCTGTGCCTGGGCCTGGGTGAGTTTGCTTTGAGTTCCCGCAGATTGCCCACCCCTTACCCGCCCGATATGGCGGGAAACATCTCCTTCCCGGGGACCATCTTTGGCACTCAAACGGCTCAGTATCTTATCAAAAAGGCCTTTCCCGCTCCAGCGTTTGAACCGATTATACAGGGCTTTGCAGGACCCGTACTCCAAAGGCGCATCCCGCCAGCGCGGACCGTTCCTGATGACATGAATAGTACCCGAAATCACTTTGCAGTCATCCACAGGCGCCACACCACGGGGCAGAGGGAAAAACGGTTCAATCCGGGCAAGCCCCTCTTCTGATAACATAAAGGTATCACCCATCGCAAAATCTCCTTTGCAAACCATGAATCACGTATCGCAACGTAAGCAAACCCATTAAATTAGCAGGTCCTGACCCTGGATTACAGGATGTGACACAAACCAAAAGCCAAGGTCCCCCCTGCGTAACAGGCCCCGTAGGCAAAACAGGCATTTCCATTTGCGTGCCTGTTTATTTCCTGATAACGGTCGACTGCAAAAGTGAGTGGGGATTCTGAATGGAGATACGTGAAGGTCTCAGTTTTGACGATGTGCTTTTGCAGCCGCAAGCCTCCGACATTCTGCCGACGCAGGCAGACCTGAAGACACGCCTGACCCGCGTTATCACCATTAATGTACCGCTTCTGTCTGCGGCTATGGATACGGTAACAGAAGCCCCATTGGCAATCGTCATGGCGCAAACGGGCGGGATCGGCGTCATTCACCGCAATCTTTCCGTTGAGGAACAGGTCGAGGAAGTTCGAAAGGTCAAGCGTTACGAATCCGGCATGGTGGTCAATCCGGTTACCATCAGGCCGGATGCCACTTTGGCGGATTTACGGAGTCTGCGCTCACAGCATGGCTTTTCCGGTATTCCCGTTGTCAGGCCGGACGGCCGTTTGGCGGGTATCGTGACCAATCGCGATATCCGCTTTGCCAGCAATCCGGACGAGACTGTTGCCAGGCTCATGACCACCGACCTCATCACGGTAAGGGAAGGTGCAAGTGAAACCGAATCCCGCGCGCTTCTGCACAAACACCGGATCGAACGATTGCTTGTCGTTGATAATGATTTCCGCTGTATCGGCCTTATTACGGTCAAGGATATGGATAAGGCCGAAACTTTCCCGGATGCCTGTAAGGACGGGCAGGGGCGTTTGCGCGTCGCGGCGGCGAGTACAGTCGGCGATGCCGGATATGACCGGGCCATTGCCCTGATTGAAGCCGGTGTTGACGCCGTGGTCATTGATACAGCCCACGGTCACGCATCCGGGGTTGTTGAACAGGTCAGGAGGCTCAAAAAGAACAATATCAATACACAGATAATTGCGGGAAATATCGCAACGCGCAAGGCGGCGGATGCCCTTGTTGAAGCCGGAGCGGATGCCCTCAAGGTCGGGATAGGGCCCGGTTCCATTTGCACAACAAGGATTGTGTCCGGTGTCGGTGTGCCACAGCTGACCGCCATTATGGACGTGTGCAGCGTCGCCGGGGATGCAGGCATACCTGTCATTGCCGACGGCGGTATCAAGTACTCCGGTGATATGGCCAAGGCGCTGGCTGCCGGTGCAGAATGCTGCATGGTCGGTTCACTCCTGGCCGGAACCGAGGAAGCGCCGGGCGACGTGTTCCTCATGCAGGGGCGGTCCTATAAATCCTACCGCGGTATGGGATCCGTATCCGCCATGGCGCGGGGATCAGCTGACAGGTATTTCCAGAAGGAGATTTCGGATTCCATGAAACTCGTACCGGAAGGTATAGAAGGTCGTGTTGCCTACAAGGGCCCGGCCTCACCAATTCTGCATCAACTCATCGGCGGTGTGCGCGCGGCCATGGGCTATACAGGCTCATCAACCATTGCAGATTTACATGACAGGGCTGAATTCGTACGCATCACCGGTGCGGGCCTGCGCGAGAGCCACGTTCATGACGTCCACATTGCCCGTGAAGCACCCAACTACTCCATGCCGGGCTAGATTTGCTGTCGGGTGAATGCATTCAGGCGGCGAGTGAAGTTCCTGACGATATTCTGACCCTTCGCACACCCGCCAATTCGGCCCCGCGCGCTTGGGGGAAGTCCAACCGTTTTGCCGGGTCAAGGGACAGTTCGGCCATTGGTAATTTTGTTCACGATGCTCCACGGCAGACATCGTCTCCGGCTTTTCGCATGGACGATGCCAGTCTACGGGCCCTGGCCCCGTTGGGTTGATGTTTTATATGACATGTTCGGTTATGGCCGAAGAACACGAAGCGCAGATTTGTGTTTTTCTTGACGTGCACAAAAATTTCTCGCTTCTGTCTGCCGGGGAAGTTTGGGAAGAGAAATTCGGCGTCAATGCTTCAAAACCCCGGTCACCGGATGGATGCCCGGTCGCGCTGACCCGGGCCCCGACGAATACGGACGGCTTTTCTTTGTCGCGATGGAAAAACAAAAAGGAGAATCATGAGTCAACATCATGATAAAATTTTGATTGTCGATTTCGGCTCACAGCTCACGAAACTGATTGCCCGGCGTGTGCGCGAAAACGGTGTTTACAGTGAGATCCACCCGTATAATAAGGTCGGCAGGGCTTTCCTTGAGGGATTTGACCCCAAGGCTGTTATTTTGTCCGGGGGGCCGAACAGCGTAACAGGGATGGGGAGCCCGCGAGCCGATACATTTATTTTCGGGATGGGCATTCCGGTTTTGGGTATATGTTATGGTCAGCAGGTCATGTGTGCGCAACTCGGCGGTTCTGTCGAGCAGGCTAGGGAACGCGAATTCGGACGCGCCCATATTAACATCGTACGGGAGAATGAGCTGTTTGCGGGTTTGAGCACAAGGGAGCGTGTCTGGATGTCCCACGGCGACCGGGTCAGTAATATTCCCGACGGCTTTGAAATCATTGCCCAGTCCGCCAATGCACCATTTGCGGCCATAGCCGATGAGTCCCGGAAATTTTACGGTGTTCAATTCCACCCCGAAGTCGCGCACACGGAACACGGTGCAGTGATGCTCAGAAACTTCACACATAAAATTGCAGGATTTTCCGGTGACTGGACCATGGCTGCATTCAAAGACGAAGCCATTACCGCCATCCGGGAAAAGGTCGGCGACGCCAAGGTCATTTGCGGCCTGTCCGGCGGGGTGGACAGTTCGGTGACTGCAATCCTGATTTACGAAGCCGTTCGCGAGCAGCTCACCTGTGTTTATGTCGATACAGGCATGATGCGCAAGGGAGAGTCAGAGCAGGTCGTCTCCCTGTTCCGGCAACACTACAACATCAATCTGATTTTTGTAGACGCATCAACCCGATTTATGGAAGCACTCGAAGGTGTCACCGATCCCGAAGCCAAACGCGGGGTCATCGGTAAAACCTTCGTTGATATTTTCGATAAACAATCCTCCAGGGTGGAGGGTGCGAAGTTTCTGGCACAAGGCACGCTGTATCCGGATGTTATTGAAAGCGTGTCTTTCGATGGCGGGCCGTCGGTCACGATCAAATCCCACCATAATGTCGGTGGACTGCCTGAACGCATGAAACTTGAACTTATCGAACCCTTGCGGGAGCTTTTCAAGGACGAGGTTCGTGACCTGGGGCGTCAACTGGGCCTGCATGATGACTTTGTCCGCCGCCACCCCTTTCCGGGGCCGGGCTTGGCTATTCGCTGCCCCGGGGCCGTGACAAAACAGCGACTGGATATGTTACGGGAGGCCGACGCCATCTATATGGATCAAATCAGAAAATATGATCTTTATGATGAGATATGGCAGGCTTTTACAGTCATTTTACCCGTCCAAAGCGTAGGAGTTATGGGTGATGAGCGGACATATGAGAATGTTCTGGCGCTCAGGGCCGTAACATCGACGGACGGGATGACGGCAGATTATTATCCCTATTCCCATGGTTTTTTGTCCGAGACCGCAACCCGGATTATCAACGAAGTCCGGGGCGTGAACAGGGTTGTCTACGACATCACATCCAAACCGCCCGGAACCATTGAATGGGAATAATGTCGATGGCTCAAGTTAAAGATACGCCGCCGGACACGGTTTGAAACAGATTCCTGCTAACCGCCGTATCTGAAGGCCTGACAGAGTTTGAGTCTCACTTTTTCCAGGTCTCCATCCGCTTCTTCGTACCAACGCTTCATGTCGGACGCGAACCTGACCGCACGACTCCTGTATTCGTTGGTCGTGAAATAGCCGTGAAACCCACCATCACGATCTACAAGAATGGGAATGGAGTTGCCCGATGCAAACCTGTTCCAGGGACTACTTGATGAAAACTCATTTCCATATCCTGAAAATCTGTTCCATATGCCCGAGGACGAGAATTTGTTCCCGTAACTGCCAAACCTGTTACAGACCGAGTCCGGGTCAAACTCGCCGCACGTCAAACACCCCAAAAAGTCATCGTGCCCCGCTCCCCCGTAAATGAGCAGCTCCCTTGCAGAGGCTGGCATGGCAAGAGCCAGTATCAACGGGAAAACAAAGAATTTCACCTGATTCCGGGCGCCAGTCATCCGGGATGGGACACCTAGCCTAACACTTGTAGTAAAGATCAAATTCGACCGGATGCGGATGCAGGGCTATGCGGTGCACTTCCTCCATTTTCAGGTCGATGTAGGCGTCAATCTGATCATCGTCGAAGACAGCACCGGCTTTCAGGAACCCCCGATCCCTGTCGAGCGCTTCGAGAGCCTCTTTCAGTGAGCCGCAAACCTGCGGAATATCAGTGGCCTCTTCCGGCTCAAGATCGTAGAGATCTTTATCCATTGGATCGCCGGGATCAGTCCTGTTCCTGATACCATCAAGACCGGCCATCAAAAGTGCTGTGTACGTCAGGTACGGGTTGCCGGCCGGATCCGGGAAGCGCGCCTCAATACGCTTGCCGTTGTCGGATGCTGTCCACGGAATACGGATTGATGCCGAGCGATTACGTGAGGAGTAAGCCAGCATGACAGGTGCCTCAAAGCCCGGCACCAGACGCTTGTAGGAGTTTGTCGTTGCGTTTGAGAAGGCGTTAATCGCGTGCGCATGCTTGATTATACCGCCAATGTAGTACAGGCATTCTCTTGACAGCCCGGCATACTCATCTCCGGCAAAGAGCGGCTTCCCGTCCTTCCAGATGGACTGGTGGACGTGCATCCCCGTCCCGTTGTCATCCCAGACAGGCTTGGGCATGAAAGTCGCTGTTTTGCCGTGGGCATGGGCCACATTCTGCACGATGTATTTATATAGCTGCATGTTATCGCCCATGGTCAGGAGCGTCGCGAATTTCATGCCGAGCTCATGCTGTGACGGCGCGACTTCGTGGTGATGTTTCTCGGGGTTCAGGCCCATGTCTTCCATGATCGAAAGCATCTCGGAACGCATGTCCTGCGCAGAGTCAATTGGCGGGACAGGGAAGTAACCGCCTTTCGGCCCGGGACGGTGACCCATGTTCCCGCCTGTATACGCAGTGCCGGAATTGTATGGCCCCTCCAAAGAGTCGATCTCATATCCGGTCAAATTCTGGTTAGTGTTCCAGCGGACATCATCAAAGACGAAAAACTCGGCTTCCGGTCCGAAATAAACCCTGTCGCCGACATTGGAGGATTTCATATATGTCTGGGCCGCTTTGGCTGTACTGCGCGGATCGCGATTGTAGGGTTCGGCCGTATCCGGCTCCAGAACGTCACAAAAGATTGCCAATGTGTCCTGCTGGAAGAAGGGGTCCTGCTTGGCTGTGTCCGGATCAGGCATCAGCACCATGTCGGACTCATTAATGTCTTTCCACCCTGAAACGGAGGACCCATCAAACATGGCTCCGTCCTCAAACAGGTCTTCGTCAACCATGTCGTGGTGAAGTGTGACGTGCTGCATCTTTCCGCGGGGATCCGTGAAGCGCAGATCCACGAACTGGATGTTTTCGTCCCTGATAAGTTTCAATACTTCGTCTGACATGAACAATTGCCTTTCCTGGTTTTATTCCGGATTTGGGTCTTACAGTGCCGCTTCGCTGATTTCACCGGTCCTGATACGAATTGCCTGACCTATATCGGATACGAAAATTTTTCCATCACCGATCTTGCCGGTCTTCGCAGCTGTCCGGATAGCTTCAACGGCGGCTTCCATCTGGTCGTCTGCAACAACGATCTCAAGTTTTAATTTTGGCAGAAAATCCACGGTATACTCGGCGCCGCGGTAGAGCTCCGTGTGACCTTTTTGCCGCCCAAACCCCTTGGCTTCAACGACCGTCATGCCCTGCAGACCGACTTCCTGCAGCGCCTCTTTGACTTCATCAAGTTTGAAAGGCTTGATAATTGCTTCAATTTTCTTCACGGGCTAATCCTCAGTTCCACGCAAGTGTGCAACGCATGGCTTGCATATAGCAGCCTGTACATGGCATGCCAAAGCCGGTTGTCGATGTAAAATTGTTAATTTCGGTCCGGGCTGTAAGCCATTCAGAGGACGCGCCTAAAATTTTGTGCATATGGAACCACAGTGTCCAAAAATTAAGCATGATGATTCCGATATTAATTCTATGAATCTGTCATGGAACGGACTAAAAACCGTGTCAAATCAAGCCAGAGGACTCCTTCGTGAACAAACACGCCCCCCAATCACCGCCGCGGACATATATATCAGATCAACAGGCTCTGGATTTTCACGCCACGCCCGTTGCGGGAAAATTGTCCCTGTTGCCAACCAAACCCATGGTAACGCAACGGGATTTGTCTCTGGCCTATTCGCCAGGTGTGGCCATTCCGGTTGAGGAAATTGCCAAGGATGAAGACCTGTCCTATGACTATACATCCAAGGGAAATATGGTTGCTGTCATTTCCAACGGGACGGCCATATTGGGATTGGGCAATCTGGGGGCCGCCGCCTCCAAACCCGTCATGGAAGGGAAATCAGTCCTGTTCAAGTGTTTTGCCGACATTGACTCCTTCGACATTGAAGTCGAGGAAGAGGACCCGCAGAAATTTATCGAATGTGTCGAGCGCATCGGGCACACATTCGGAGGCATCAACCTGGAGGATATAGGTTCACCGGAGTGTTTCATTATTGAGCAGACCCTCCGGGATAAGCTCAACATTCCTGTTTTTCACGATGACCAGCACGGCACAGCCATCATTGCAACCGCCGGATTGATCAATGCTGCCCAGCTTACCGGGCGAAAATTCGGGGACATGAAAGTTGTGCTGTCCGGAGCAGGGGCTGCAGGACTTTCGGTGATGGGTCTGATAAAAAGTCTGGGTGTCAGGCAGGAAAATTGCCTCGTCCTCGACAGTAGCGGTGTCATCTACAAGGGTCGCACAGAACGTATGGATCAATGGAAGGCGCTCCATGCTGTGGAGACAAACAAGCGCACTCTAGCTGAGGCCGTGGAAGGGGCGGATGTATTTCTCGGCTTGTCTGTCGGCGGGATCGTGTCGGGGGATATGGTTAAATCCATGGCCGGAAACCCGATTATTTTTGCCATGGCCAATCCTGATCCTGAAATTACACCGGAGGAAATTAAAGCCGTCAGAGATGACGCCATTATCGCCACGGGACGGTCGGATTATCCCAATCAGGTCAATAATGTTTTGGGCTTCCCATATATATTTCGCGGCGCTCTGGATGTGCGTGCACGAAATGTGAACGAAAACATGAAGCTAGCCTGTGCCCAAGCCTTGGCCGATCTCGCCCGGCAGGATGTACCTGAAGAAGTTGCGGCAGCCTATCACGGCAAACGTCCACAATACGGCCCGGACTACATTATTCCCGCTCCTTTTGATCCGCGTCTGATTTCTACAATTCCACCCTATGTGGCGCAGGCGGCCATGGACACCGGAACGGCGCGTAAACCGATCAAGGATATGGAGGCCTACAAGCGTTCTCTTGCCTGCCGCAAGGATCCGACAGCGTCCCTGTTGCAGGGTATAACTGCATCGGTGCAGAATGACCCCAGGACGATCGTATTTGCGGAGGGCGAGGAACCGGCCGTCATTCGGGCGGCGCTAACTTTTCATCAGCGCGGTTTGGGTAAACCCATCCTGATCGGTCGGGAGCAACCCATTCTGGATAACATGAAACTCCTCGGTATTGAGAATAACGGCGATTTGACCATTCTCAACGCACGCCTCTTCGACAGGAATGCCGAATTTGTCGAAACACTGTATGGACGGCTACATCGTCAGGGCTTTTTACGTCGGGATGTCCAGCGCCTGGTCAACAACGATCGTAATATCTTTTCATCGCTGATGCTGCGTCATGGCTTGGCTGACGGTATGGTATCAGGCGTGACACGAGGCTACGATGTTATTTTGCGTGACATAGTGCTGGTACTCGGCCACAAATCGGGTGAACGTACCATGGGAGTGACAATCGTCCTTAACAAGGGCCAGACCATCTTTATTTCCGACACAGATATATCCGGTGATCCAGGTGCCGAAGATATTGCTGATATTGCCGTCTCCACTGCCAGGTTCGCCCGGGAATTCGGCTTTGTGCCCAAGGTTGCCCTTCTGACCCATTCCACCTTTGGTAATCCGGTTGGACCTGTTCAAAAGAAGGTCAGTCAGGCCATCGCTATTCTGGACAAACGTGATGTGGACTTTCCCTATGAAGGTGAGATGGCCGCGGATGTTGCGCTTGATCCCTCACATAGTCGGACTTATCCGTTCTCGCGGTTGGACAAGGAAGCAGCGAACGTCCTGATTATGCCCAACATTCAGGCGGCCTCGATTTCCACAAAACTGCTCAAGGCCTTGGGTGGAGCCACAATATTGGGGCCATTCCTGACAGGACTGGAAAAACCCGTGCAGATTTGCCGTTTGGGGGCGACGGCATCCGAAATCGCGCAGATGGCGACGCTGGCCGCCTTTGCGCCGTCACACAGATAACATGTGCCGACGGGTTGCATGACAGCATCCGAAAATTCATGAGACGACTTGACGTCGACGGCATAAGGCGGCAGAGGGCCCGTACCCAATGCAACATCGTGCGGGTGTGGCGGAATTGGTAGACGCGCTGGATTTAGGTTCCAGTGCCGTAAGGCGTGGAAGTTCGAGTCTTCTCACCCGCACCATTTTATGGCCTCACCGGATTTATGGCCTCACCGGAGCGTGGTCCGGATTGGGGGCAGGAGTAGGGGGTCAGCGGGTGTTGTTGCATGATCACGCTTTATTGTAGCCAAAAGTCCACCGATAGCGAATGTGTATTACTTTGCCTTGCTGAAAAAGGCATCAAACAGTAGGGATGTACGAGATTGATCTCAACGTCTGGCAACATTTGACCCCGGAATTTCTTCAGGTCAATTCCGACGGATTTGTTCCCGTTATCCTTCATGACTGGCCTGTTTCTGCCCGGACGGGAAACACGCAAGAGTTCGCAAGATGTGCCTTGGGACTCCAACAACCTTGCCAATCCCGAACACGGAAGGCACTTGCGGGTATTCGAGAACTCAAATTCTGTTTAGGTGTCCCACCCCGGATGATTACATATAACCTCGCCGATCGGCGTTTTTTATGGCAGGACCGGTGATGAGCGAGGCGAACAACCAGATGTCAGGGATGAACGCACTACCTTATCTCTGCGCAGGCGATTCGCGCCCCCGCGCCGCCTATTGGCTGGGTAATCTGGTCGTCTTCGTTTTCATGAATGACCAGGGCTGATCCGTCCGCATCCAGCAGGGTCGGCAGGCCGTTTTCTCCGTTAAGCGATATTCTGTCGTTCGTAACGTCAATGCGTGCGATATTATCTGCACCCGCAAGGACGTTCGGCATGTCGGCACTATCCGGGCCCTCCGGATGCTTGAGTCCATGCTTGCGACCCTCGGGATTTATGTGACCGCCGGAACTTGTAAAATCCGGGGCTTGGCAATCCGCCTTTTCATGAAAATGCATACCATGGAGGCCGGTGGGGATATTTTCCACATAGCCTACCAGCTGCACGCCACCGTCCGGGTTGGGGCGGATACCGATTATCCCGGTCACCTCATTATCCCGGTTTTTAACGTCAAAGGTCCTTGCATCCGGATAGTCAGCCTTGAGTTGAGTGATCGCTGCGTCTATCGAGGGCGTGGTTTTGACTTGGTTTCCGGAATTGCACGCCGCCAGTAACATCACTGCGACCAGACCGGGTGTTAGCGGGAACACTTTTTTCATAGTCAACTCTCCAGCACCACATATAGCAGACCAAGACCGGCGTCGCTATCTTTTTGTGGCGATTGACCGGCCACCCGCCGGGTCTTTATCCGCGTCTTCAATGCAAAGACCGCGATGTGCTCCAAAGCCATCACTTCCGGTCCGGTGAGGAAACGGAGGCAACACTCGAACGCTATGTCCGGTTATACAACCAACAGCTTCCCCAGTCAGCTCCGGGAAACAAAACCCCTTGCAGGCCATGAAAGAATGGTACAGAACAAACCCGCAGCTGTTCATAAAACAGCCATACTACCTTGCTACCTTGCAGGATGTGACACAATGTTGATATAGGGAGCGCATTCCCTAATCAATTTGACCGTTCTTGATCCGGTGGACGAGTGGGTCCAGACCGGCGGTCTTACGGAGTTCCTGCTCTTCTTTGTGGGCATCTTTCATCATTTGACGCACCTTGAGGACAGCCCGGTCCGTACGAGCCAGATAATCCCTGTCCCAGCGAACAACACGGCCCTGGGATAATTGCATGGGCGCATCTCCACCTATAAAGCAGGCCAGATTCGGCATGGAATCTGACTGTAGGCCCTTTCTCAAGATTGTTGCCATCATTTTGGCCTTGAGCCTTCCAACCTTTTCTTTCTTGATAGATCCCAACATCCAGCCTGTGAAGGTGCCCGCATCGTTCGGCACGAACCAGAAAAATATACCGTTGACGCCACCATTCATGAATTCTTCACCGTGATGCACCAGATTCGGCATGAACCATCGAATTTCATCAATATGCTTGTGGCCCGCATGTCCGCCTTCTTCGCGCAGGGTTGCATGGACCCCGTTTCCGGGTAATTCCCGGAATTTGACACCGCCGCCCATCTTCTGATCGCCGAATAAATAACAGCTCCGGTGCAGGCATCCCACATGAGTCATATCCACGGTATTATCAAGCTGGTTCAGGAAGCTGTAGGGGACGGTCATGCGTGACCGGATCAATTCTCCATCGCTTAGTACCTCCCTGGCATGCGCCATTGATTCGATGATTGATTTTGGCTCCCTGATTCCAAAATAGATAAAAATGACGCCCCCGATTTCTTCAGCCGGGTAGGCTTTGGCTTTGACGCGACCGCAGGCAGGGCTTCCGGCGCCATCGGCCATGAAGGCAACACAATTTCCTTTCTTGTCGAAGGTCATGCCATGATACCGACATGTGATCGTCCCCACATCCCACACATTAACCTGACCGAGGGATAGCAACGAGCTGCGATGCGGGCACCTGTTCTCAAGGGCGCACGGAGAACCATCCTTGTCGCGGAAAAGAATGATGTTGTCTCCAAGCATTCGAACGGCTTTATGTTCATTGTGCTTTAACTCGTGGGAAAACAGGGCGGGGTACCAATATTCGCGGAGGCCGAAAAACGGGATTTCCTCCTGATGCCGTTCCATATAATCTAGGGGCAGATCCAGAAGGGCGCTCGGCTTGTCGGCCGTTCCGTAATCCTTGGCATACCACCTGGCCATGAACCCGCTTTCGGAGCTGAAAACCTGAATCTCGGGCTTGCCAATGTCATGTTTTCCCCTGCCGACAAAAGGAAGCCCTGAAACCCGCTTCAATAACCACCGTTTGAAATCTCGCTTTGCGGCGGCCCTGATGCGCTGGCCGTAAGTGCTCGTGGGGGCCACCCTATCCAGGGACACGGCCGCGGCTCCCTTTTGCTCTACCTTGTCCATGCCCATATCAAATCTCCTTGACTTTCCTCCGGCTTACCCGACATGATGTCACCGCAACAGGTCCGGATGTCCGGAATTATTAAATTTCGTCCGTTTTCCAAGGCCGACATCAGGATAATTCTACTGCTGTTTTCTGTCCGAATTTACCCGTGGTGACAGTATGCTGCGAATATGTCCGGTCTCTTCGGAAAGCTTCGACTTTTTCATGATCGAGTTCTGCCGCGATCCCGATTCCCGGTTCAAGCTGGAGCTCATGGTTTTCGTATCTCGCCGGCCTGATTGTTATATCCTCGGCGACGAGGCAAGGGCCGGACAGTTCGCCCCCATAGGGCAGGTCATCCAAAGTCGCCGCTAGTTGCATGTTGGCGGCTGTTCCCAGCGAGCACTCCAGGAAGGTGCCCATGTAGACGGATAGTCCGGATTCAATAGCAACATCAGCCTGCCGTCTTGTGTTAATCAGGCCACCTGATTTCATGACCTTGAGCGAAACCAGATCTGCCGCCCGGAGTCGGGAAATACGAAACAGATCCTGCAGGGTACTCAAAGATTCATCAGCCATGATTGCGATGGAATATCTGGCAGTCACCCGGGCTGATCCTTCAAGATTCCAGCGTTTGAGGGGTTGCTCCACCATGCTGATGCCGGCCTGTTCCATTTTCGGAATAGCCCATTTGCATGTTGTTTCATCCCAGCTTTCATTGGGATCAGCCCGAACACTCGCCTTGCCGTCCAAAGCCCTGGCAACTTTACAGGCACGATCCACGTCAATAACCGGATCAAGAAAACCCATCTTGAGTTTAAAAATATTGAATTTTTTTCTTTCAATGTTTTCAATGGCTTCTTCAATTTCGACCTCCGGGTCACCACTTGCCAGAGGCCATGAACAGGGCAAACTGGAGCGTTGGCGTCCGCCCAACAGGTCATGAACAGGGATTTGTAAAATTTTTCCCTGGAGATCGAGCAGTGCCATTTCAACGCCTGCCTTGGCGAACATGTTGCCAAACAGTTTCCGATCCATGCGCCGAAACAGGCCTATTGTATCAAAAGGGTCCGATCCCGGAAGCAGCGGCTTCAGATAGGTGTCAATTATGAGCTTTATGGATTCGATACTTTCACCGCCCCACCAGGGTCCCGAGGGCGTGCAGCATTCACCAATGCCCTCATAGCCGGAATCTGACTTTAGCCGGATCAGCACAACGGCTGTCCGGTCGGCACCAAGCGCGGCAAACCTTTGTATGCGCCTCAAAGGCAGGTCAATAATGATAGATTCTGCGCCAACTATGCGATGCTCACTCATGGGCTCCTTCCGTAGTCAAACTTCCCGTCCCGTCCATAGTGAGTGAGTGAAAGCAGCGTAAAATACCGAATTAAAACCATATGAATACCCAACAGGTATGATATAGACACTTGATGTTCGAAACTGGATACGGTGAAGCGCATGGAATTACGCCAATTGAGGTATCTTATTGCCGTGGCCGAGGAAGAAAACTTCGGTAGAGCGGCCCTGAAACTCAATATTTCCCAGCCTCCGGTTACGCGACAGATCAAGAAACTGGAAGAGGAATTGGGTGTTCAGTTGTTCAAACGGACCCAAAAAGGTGCCGCACTCACGGCTGCGGGGGGGGTGTTCCTGGGGGATGCCAGGCAAATAATGAGTCTGGTCCACCGAAGTGTTGAGCGGGTTGAGGCCGCACACAGAGGGGAACTTGGAACGGCCGAAGTTGCATATTTTGGAAGCCCTTCCCTTAAAATTGTTCCGGAAATACTGCAGGTATTCAAAAATGACTATCCCGATGTGGAAATCAATCTGAGACGGATTCCCAAGCGGGAACAAATCCGGGCTATCAAGGTCGGCGAGATTCACATGGGATTTGGACGCTACTTTCCTCACGACCCCGATATTTACACTGAGGAAATTCTGACAGAAGGTCTGGCTGTTGCCGTCCCGAAATATCTGGATATTGATATCCATGCTTCCAACTGGAAAAAAATATTTAAATCTGCCAGTTTTGTTCTGTTTCCTGCCGCAGGTCGGCCGAACTTTGCTGATGAAGTCCTGTCCATTTTGAATCGCGAGGGAATAGATCCCCAAATCGGTAACGTAACGGAAGATATTCACTCCGCTTTAATTTTGACCGCTGTCGGTGAAGGATTTACGATTACGCCCAGCTCTGTTGCCGACCTGAACTGGTCAGGTGTGAAGTTTTTTGAGTTGCCTGAATTTGGTATGGCTTGTCCCCTGAACTGTATTTTCAGGAAATCAGATACATCTCCCATATTGCGTGCCCTGCGTACAAGTATTCGTCGTCACTTCCAAAAGCCCGGTGAAGGCATGAAATAATACTAAAAAGGTATAAATACACCGTTCATAAAGTATCGGTTGGGTATAGACTTTGCTTGAATAATCCTTTACTCGTTCTCGCGAGTGCGTAGCGTGCTGTTACCTGCAACAAAACGACGGGAGTAAACTGTGACCAGAGCTTTTCATTCTGCATCTCCGGCAATTCTGATGTTTATGCTGTTGAGTGAGTCGGCGTCGGCACAAGCAGGCAGCGTCGAAGATGAGATTTTTGTAACGGCGCAAAAGAGAGTGCAAACCATATCTGAAGTTCCGATTTCTCTGGCGACTCTGGACAGTGATTTCATTGAGGATACAGGTATTGAAAGCATCAACGATGCCGCCGGTTTTGTTCCCAATTTCAATTTTTATCAGGGATATGACCGGTCTGAAGTTGCAATCAATGTGAGAGGTCTGAATTCGGGAACGGCCAACCCGGGAATCGACCCGAGCGTCGGTGTATTCGTAGATGGCGTATACATTTCCCGCCCCGCGACATTGACAGGGAAGATGCCTGACATCGTGCGCATGGAAGTTTTACGCGGTCCCCAGGGAACGCTTTACGGTCGCAACACATCGGCCGGCGCGGTCAATGTTTACACACAGGACCCAACGCCGGAATTTGAATCGGCTCTTGCCGTGGGATACGGAAACTATAATGCGTTGGATGTCCAAGCCCGGATTTCAGGGCCATTGTCCGGGAGGGGCGGCTTTGTGCTATCCGGCTTTTATGCGGAGGCCGATTCATACCTGGAAGATGCCGCAACGGGTAATCCAATCGGAAAGAGTGAAGATTTCGGCTTTCGGGGAAAGCTTGTTTTTGATCCTTCGGAAAATCTCAACATCAAGCTTGCCGCTGACTACTCGGAGAACAGTGCAGATTATTCAAACGTGGTCGGTGCCTTCCGCAAAGGTGAAGAAGCGGCTGTGCGGGGAGCTTTTGATAGAACAGTAATGGGAGCGGCGCAGGCAGTGGTACAGCAGGAGGTGATGAGGCGCGTAATGGCAAACCCTGCAATAGACCCCATGATGCTTGCGGGACAGCTTCGGGGGACTCTTGGTGCGGGAGTTGCGGGCGCACTTTTCGGCAACATTCGCTTTTTGCCCAATGTTGAAGTGGACACCTTTGACAGACTGACACGAAGAAGTGATGAACCGGAGTCTGACGATCTTGAGCAATACGGTGTTTCCGCCGAGGTAAATCTGGAAACGTCACTGGGTACGCTGACGTCCATTACAGCCTATCGGGAGTCAGAAGATTTTGCACAAATTGACCCCGATCTCACCGCTGATGATATTTTCATGACATCGGTTCTGAACGAAGATGATCAGTTTACCCAGGAGCTAAGGCTGGCGTCTGACAGTGATGAGGGGCGATTCAACTATCTCCTGGGCCTGTACTACATCGACTCCGGATTCACGGCAGATACGCAGACAGCGTTCGGTGTGCCGCTGTTCGCACGATTCAATATGACGATGCCGCCAAACCCGATCACGCAGCCGCAAAGGGCGAACTCTGTCGTCACCCAGGACCTGGAGGCCTTCGCTGTTTTTGGACAACTGTCTTTCGATGTGTCCGAAAGGCTTGGTCTGACCTACGGATTCAGGTACAATGACGAAGAGAAATCTGCCATTGTCAACCAGAATCCCGATCCGGGAGTCAATTCAACCAGCGGTATTCCGTTTCCCCTGCAATTTCCAGTTTTTTCGGACGACGTGGAAGGCAATGAAGGGAACCTGGAGGGGAATGTGGATGACACAGACTATATTAATATGGTCAGCCTGAACTATGAATTTGATACCGTTAGCAACATCTATGCGACCTATGCAGAGGGCCTGAAATCGGGCGGGATCAATGCAAGTACCCTGCTGAATAAAGAAGGTCTTACATTTGAAAAAGAGACCAGCCGGAACTTTGAGGTTGGCTATCGCGGGAGGGTGGGCAATCTCCGGTTCAACACCGCTGCTTTTTATACAACATTTGATAATTTGCAGGTTCAAACCTTCGACCCCACAAACCCCGCCAATATCATCGTGACGAATGCCGGTGAGGCCGAAATCTACGGTCTGGAGGGAGATATTCTATGGATGCTCACCGACAATTTTACGATCAATGCGTCCGCAGCGTACAATCATTCCGAGTACAAAGATACGCAATTTCCCAGGTCAGCACCCGTAGAGAATCCGACCGTGCCTGTGCGTGGTGTGCCTGGTCTTCCCATGGGAACGAGGGCAACCTTGTCCGGGGTAACCCTGAATTTACCAAGAACCATCGACGTGAGCGGGGAAACCCTGAGCAGGGCACCGGAATTCAGTGCCGCTCTTGGTGCGCAGTATGATTTCGCTTTGGGCGATAATTTTGACGCCAGCCTGCGGGCCGATTTCCTCCATACAGGCAGCCAGTTTCTGGATGCGATCCTCTCACCGGAGTCCGAAATTTCAAGCTACAGTCTTGTCAATCTGAAAGCGAGTGTTTCCACCAGGGACGGGAAGTGGCGGTTGGCGGTCTTCGGCGATAATGTGTTTGATGAAGACTATTATACGCAAGTAATTGCCAGCCCGGGCGCGGCGGGTCTCGCGTTGAACAGGGAAATTGCGACCTGGTTCGGTGTTCAGGGGGCGCCAACCACATACGGCGTGTCTGTCAGCAAGCGGTTTTAACATCGCTTGATTGCACCGGTATTTCTCTTTGGACAGGTTCGGGGTGGTGTTGAGCTGTCAGTAGGTGGTTTCAGTGGAAAGAAAAATTCCATGTCCGGTTTGATGCAGGCAAAAGTTCTTTCAAAGGAAGCAGTTGCTACCGATGTTTTCGCCTTCAGGCTGGAAGTTGACGACTTGAAATGTCAACCGCAACCTGGAGCCCACATTGATGTTCACCTGGGCAAGGACCTGATCCGGCAGTATTCCATTGTCTCTGCGCAGGGAAGTGACAGTACAACAGTTCTGCGAATTGGTGTATTGAAAGGAGAAGGTGGTCGCGGCGGGTCAGTGTACCTTTGCGACAAGGTCAAGGTTGGTGATATATTGCCGATTTCAAACCCCAGGAACAATTTTGAGCTCGACCTGATTCAAAAATCCTATCATCTGGTTGCAGGGGGAATAGGCATTACGCCGCTTCTCTTCATGGCAGAGCGCTTACACATCCTGGGTCGGACATTTGTTTTTCACGTCTTGGGACGCACACCTGAAAAACTGGGTTTTTATGAGGAGATCAGGGACGCGCCCTATAGTGACAGGGTGAAATTCTACTTCAGCGGCGTTGACACCCCGAACCGCATGGACGTTGAGGCATCTTTCTTGCAAATGCCTGAAGAGGCGCAGATCTACGCTTGCGGCCCGGCCGGGCTTTTGGAGGAAATTGACCGGGTTTCAGAAGGTTGGCCGTTGTGGCGCGTCCGTTGTGAAAAATTTTCCGGTGCCGAAGTTTCCTGTGAGGAAGGTGAGCAGGGTGATTTCAAGGTCCAGTTGGCAAAATGCGGGACAATACTGGACGTTCCTGCAAATAAAACATTGCTGGAAGTTCTGCGTGACCACGGGATGGATGTGCCCTCATCCTGCGAAGAAGGCGTTTGCGGAACCTGCGTGACCCAGGTGGTTAGCGGAGACATTATTCACAAGGACGCCTGTCTTTATGATGAGGAGCGCAATACAAACACCGTCATAGCCTGCTGTGTTTCGCGTGGCGAACCCGGAACCGCGCTGGTTCTGGACCTTTAGGTGCACAGGTGCTTTTTGCGGTATTTGGCGGGTGTTAATCCGAACAGAGCCTCAAATGCTTTGTTAAAGGCCGAGTCTGACTTATAGCCGGTCCTGTAAGCGATTTCTGCAACCGGGAGCTCGCCTGAGCGCAACAAACGCATCGCCCGGGACATTCTGACTCGCGTCAGATATTTCATGGCTGGTTGTCCGATAACGTCTTTGAATTTTTCGGCAAAAACTGACCGGCTCATCGCGGCTTCGTCGGCCAGTTCTGCTAACGTCCACGAATGCTCGGGGCGTTCATGTATGGCGTTGAGCACTCTTCTGAGAGAAGGGGTTGCCGCCCCGTTGATGACGTCGATTCCTTCTTCCTTGAAGTTTCTGAGAACATATTCCACCAGTATGATGGCAACTATTTCCGCGAGCCGTGCAGTAATATGAAATCGTTCATCTGACGGCCGAAGTGTATTGTTGCGAATGAGCCTGAACATGAGGTCTAATCGGCTTTCCTGACGCATTTTCCGGGCGGAAAAACACAAGACAGACGGAATAATATCGGGCAGGGGGTTGGCCGAAGTCGGGACGCGGGAGCAAAACAGAACGGCCTCATCCGGTTTGATGATTTTCAGCTCTTCCCGTCCAAATGGCGGCTGGAGTCTTTCAGCTGTGCCTGTGGGCGTTTTTCCAAGAAAAATTTGATGCCCCATTCCCATGGGAAAAGCAATCATGCCGCCCGTTTCTACATCAAATTCCTCTTTATTTTCCGTCAAAACTCTGATTGGCGCCGACTCCGGCAGGTAAATAGCCGAGTAGTTTTGTGTGGGAACGAAATAGGTAATTCCCGGACGAACGACCGACAAACCGGACTCGATGTCAGTGACATAAATCGGTGGAAGGGGCATGCTCTTGCCTCAGGGGCGTTTGAAGGGGTTCTCGCCTTGGATTATACCCTAGTCGTATCCAATATCAAAGAAAAAGGTATTGGAGGGTATTACTTTCCTGTTTATGTTAGGACCGTTGTGAAACCATTCGAGTAAGGAGTTTTATATGTCTGATAACCGCCTTGATCACGTCGTGCGTAGTGTTGTGGGTGCTGTTCGGGAGGCTGTCGTTGAAGAACAGGTGACATTCGAGGAGTATCGTGCGGCAATCGGATACATGATGAAAATAGCTGAGGCGGGCGAATTGCCTCTGTTCATTGACGTGTTTATGAACTCGACGATAGTTGACGTTATTAACCGGGGATCGCATCCCGAGGCTTCTCCATCCGATATGGAAGGGCCATATTTTGTAGAGGGGGTTCCCCACGTCGACGGGACCATTAAAACGATGGACGCCTACAAGGACGATGAGCCTTTGGTCGTCAGAGGCTACGTGAAAGATGTATCCGGAACCGCATTGCCGGATGTAACACTGGACATCTGGAGTTCGACTCCGGACGGGAAATATGGCGGCATCCATGATGGCATTCCAAAAGACTACTACCGTGGTAAAATCAAAACAGATGAAAATGGCTATTTCCAGGTCAAGACAACGGTTCCTGTGCCTTATCAGATCCCGCACTCCGGTCCGGTCGGAGCCATGATGGATATGATGGGGCGCCACACATGGCGCCCGGCACATGTCCACGTTAAAATTCGTGAAGATGGCTACCGTGAGCTGATCACCCAGCTCTATTTTGAAGGTGATCCCTATGTGGGTTCGGACTGCTGCGAAGGCATAGTGCCGCCGGAGTTCGTGTTTCCGCGGCGTGTAGAGGATGGCAAGCGGATCATCGAAACAACGCTGAAGATAGAACCGCTGGCGGAAGTCCCGGAAGCCGCGTAAGCCTGATTGACTTGAGGATCAAGCTATGTGTCACGGACAAGCCGTGCGGGCGTTTCCTGCGCCGCCTGAATCCCGCTCTTTTGAAAAGCAGGTCAGCGGGTATTATTATGCCAGCCATGGCTCAGGCAGGCGTATCGCGATACTGCCCGATATCTACGGCTGTAACCCGTTCTATATGGGGCTGTCAGCCCATCTTATTGAGCAAGGTGCAACTGTCTTTCTCATAGATACATTTGCGGGTTTGGGCGATTTGCCGGAACAGACACGCGAGGCTGCGTTTGCTCGCCGCAACAAGGTCAGGGACAGGGCTTTTGTTGATCAGTTTGAGGCTTTCGCAAAGGAAAAAGAGTTGACGGGCGTCATCGGCTTTTGTCTGGGCGGCCTGTACATCTTCGAACTCGCCAGGCGAGGGTTGAGTTGCGATTTACTCGGACTCTACGGGTTTCCACAGGGTTTGCCCAATCAGGACCCTCTTGAGGCTCCGTTCGATTATCTGGAAAACGTAACCCGACCTTTCACGATGTTGCTGGGCGCTGATGACGCCTCCGTGGGGCCGGACAATATCAGAAAATTAAAAAGTATGGATGATCGCGTGCCGACAATGACTTTGAAAGTCTACGACGGTGTCGGTCACAATTTTCTTCCTTTTCTGGATAGTGATAACCCGCAAGAAAGGGCCGTGGCGGTAGATGCCCTGAGTTATATCAACCAGCTTGCGGCGTCGTGAAGACATTTACCTATACCGGACTTCCGGCGAGGGTTATTTTCGGTTTCAACACGACGAGCCGACTGGAAACTGAGCTCGACAACCTCTCAATTTCACGAGCTTTGGTCATGACAACACCGCTTCAGGCTGAAGCGGGACGGCGGATACTGGAGCAGCTTGGAGACAAAGGTGTCGGCCTCTTCCCCGATGCTTCCATGCATACACCGGTTGACGTGACCGGGCGGGCACTGGATCAGTTTGAAGAGCGGGGTGCAGATGGTATCGTTTCCTTCGGCGGCGGTTCAACCATCAATCTGGGGAAAGCGATTGCGCTCCGAAATGATGCGCCCCAGGTGGTTCTGCCGACGAGTTATGCCGGCTCTGAAATGACGCCGATATTGGGTCAGACGGAAGGCAATCTGAAAACGACTTTGCGAAGCGACAGGGTTTTGCCTGAAACAGTTATTTATGACGTCAATCACACGATGACTTTGCCATCTTTGATGACTGTGACCAGTTCAATGAACGCTATCGCGCATGCAGTGGAGGCCATGTATGCGGAAAACGCCAATCCCCTCCTAAGCCTGATGGCAGAGGAAGGTGTGAGAGCCGTTGTCAGGGCCTTGCCGAAGCTCAGGGAAAACAGAGACGACAAATCCGCCCGGTATGATGCTCTTTACGGAGCCTGGTTGTGCGCGACCTGTCTGGGATCCGGCGGCGTGGCTCTGCATCACAAACTCTGCCATGTTTTGGGTGGCAGTTTCAATCTGCCTCATGCTGAAACCCACACAATCGTTCTTCCCCACGCCTTGGCATATAATGCTCCGGCTGTGCCTGATACGATGATGAGAATGCGTCGGGCAACGGGGTCGGGGACTCCCGCCGCAACCCTCTTTGATCTGGCAAGACAGGGGGGGGCCCCCGTCGCTTTAAAAGACCTCGGAATGCCGGAATCAGGTATTGAGTTGGCAGTCGAAACAACCTTCAGGAATCCCTATTACAACCCGCGGCCGTTCGAACGGGATGCCATTCGGGAAATCATTGCGGATGCGTGGTCAGGAAAACGACCGGGACGGTGATGCAGGACGCATATGTTTGCGATGGTGTTCGAACACCCATCGGTCGTTACGGAGGCGGTCTCGCCTCGATTCGCCCTGATAACCTGCTCTCACTTACCATCAGGAAAGTGCTGGACCGCAATCCCGGAGTGGATCCGGTCGCGATTGACGATTGTTTTATGGGGTGTGCCAATCAGGCAGGGGAAGACAATCGAAATGTGGCGCGCATGTCCGTGCTTTTGGCAGGGCTGCCGGAGTCGGTTCCAGGCGTGACAATCAACAGGCTGTGCGGTTCCGGATTGGAGGCTGTGGGTCAGGCTGCGAGGGCCATACAAATCGGGGCGGCAGATCTGGTTCTTGCCGGTGGCGTGGAATCCATGAGCCGCGCTCCAATGGTGATTTCCAAATCACCCAAGGCCTATTCGAGAGATGTCAATCTGTATGACACCACTATCGGATGGCGTTTTGTCAATCCGGAAATGGAGACAACCTACGGTGTCGACGGATTACCGCTGACGGCCGAAAATGTCGCTGAAGAACATAATATCTCCCGCGAGGATCAGGATAAATTTGCGTTCGGCTCTCAAGCCAAAACCAGGGCAGCAAAGGATAGCGGTTTTTTCGAGGATGAAATAGTTCCGGTTTCAATTCCGCAAGGCAGGTGCGATCCGGTCATCTTCTCGGAAGATGAGCATCCGAGGCCGGAATCAACCCTTGAAGGGTTGTCAAAATTGTCCACGCCGTTCAAATCCGGCGGAACCGTGACAGCAGGAAATGCGTCCGGCGTCAATGACGGGGCCGCCTCTTTACTTCTGGCTTCCACGAATGCGATTGAAAAACACGGCTTGCAACCGCTTGTGCGTGTGATCGGCATGCGCTCCACAGGCGTACATCCCCGCGTCATGGGTATGGGGCCCGTTCCCGCTACACAGCTGTTACTGGATTCTCTGGGCCTTAAACTCCCTCAAATGGATGTCATCGAAATTAATGAGGCTTTTGCAAGCCAGTCATTGGCGGTGTTGCGAGCCTTGGCACTTCCGGATGATGCAGAACACGTAAACCCGAATGGCGGTGCGATTGCCATCGGACACCCGCTGGGAATGAGCGGGGCTCGAATTGCTCTGGTCGCCGCACGAGAGTTGGTGCGCCGGAAAGGGCGGTATGCACTCTGTACGATGTGTATAGGCGTTGGGCAGGGTATCGCCCTGGTTATGGAGCGGATGTCTTGGTAATCGGCCCCCCTTCAATCTTCACGGATGCTTGGCTGTTCCCCGCAACTGTCGGGCCCGCTCTCAGGGTTTCAGCAGTTGTGGGCACCCTCCTCGTCCTCATCAATCGGGGAGATATCATCTTCGATAAATCCGGATGGCCTCCAATCTGGAAGGTCGTATTGACCGGTTTCGTCCCGTGCGCTATGTTGCCTCATGCGGGCTCCGCACTTCTGCTTGATTATGCAGGGAAGCCCACATCCGAATCTACGGAAGGTATGGAATGAACACCCGCAAGATATTCTCCTCATCGGCCGAGGCCTTGGAAGGTGTCTGCGAGGATGGGATGCTTGTAGCCTGCGGCGGTTTTGGATTGTGTGGTATGCCGGAAGGCCTCATTGATGCTCTGCTCGAAACAGGGGTCGGGGATCTCACGGTTGTGAGCAATAATGCCGGCGTGGACGGCATTGGCCTGGCGAAATTGATTGAGGCGGGCCGGGTTCGGAAAATGATCAGTTCATACATAGGTAACAACAGAATGTTTGAACAGGCATATTTGAATGGCGACGTGGAGCTGGAATTTAGCCCTCAGGGCACCATGTCGGAGAGGTTGAGGGCAGGCGGTGCGGGTATTCCGGCCTTCTATACCAGAACGGGCGTTGGAACCACTGTTGCCGAAGGTAAACCGCATGCCGAGTTTAATGGACAAACCTTTATTCAGGAACGGGGGATTGTCGCCGATCTGGCGTTAATCAGAGCCGAAAAAGCTGACGGGCAGGGTAATCTCGTCTACCGAAAAACAGCCCGGAATTTCAATCCCGTGATGGCTATGAGCGGATGCATGACAGTAGCTGAGGTCACCGAGATCGTGGAAGTCGGCACTCTTGGTCCGGATGCTATTCACACACCCGGCATATTCGTGCAGCGCATTGTATCCTCGGAAGTTCCAAAGCGTATTGAGTTCACAACCACAAGACAACGACAGGCAAGCTGATGGCCTGGACGCGAGACGAAATGGCTCAAATCGCCGCTAGGGAATTACGCGATGGGTTTTACGTGAATTTGGGTATTGGTATTCCGACCCTTGTGGCCAATCACATCCCATCAGATGTTGATGTGATCCTGCAATCCGAAAACGGAATGTTGGCTATGGGGCCTTTTCCCTACGAAGGTGAAGAGGACGCAGATCTTATCAATGCCGGAAAACAGACAATCACCGAACTACCCGAAAGCTCTTATTTCTCATCGTCTGACAGTTTTGCCATGATCCGCGGCGGGCATATTGACCTTGCCATTTTGGGAACCATGCAGGTTGCCGGTAACGGCGATATTGCCAATTGGATGATACCCGGGAAAATGGTCAGGGGCATGGGTGGCGCTATGGATCTGGTGGCTGGTGTTAAACGTGTCGTTGTTGTTACAGATCATGTCGCAAAAAGCGGCAAGCCCAAATTGCTGTCCCGGTGCACATTACCGTTGACAGGCCAATCCTGTGTTGATCGGGTTATCACGGATTTGGGGGTATTCGATGTGAAGGCCGGGGCATTTCGGATCATTGAACTGGCGCCCGGGATATCAAAAGAGACAGTTGTCTCCAACACGGATGCACCTGTGGAAGACTGATAACGCGCAAATGTCATATCCCGCAGGGCAGTACGGATTTTTTTACGAACAGCTGCCAGTCTACTTTGTACCATTTTTTCATGACCTGTAAAGGGGTTTCGTTTCCCGGAGCTAATTGGGGAAGCTGTCGGTTGTATAACCAGACATAGCGTTGGAGTGTCGCCTCCATTTCCTCACCGGATTGGAGGTGATGGCTTTGGAGCACATCCCCGATAAGACCGTCGAAGCGCTCAACCATACCATTGGTCTGAGGGAGACCTTTGGTGGTGTGAGGCGGTGCTCAACGTTGAGGACTGCACAGAGCTGATAGAATTGATGCTCACCGGTGGGTGCCCGCGCTTGCGCAGGCCGAAAAGGCGATCCGTGAATTCTTTACTGTTGTCCGTGAGGACAATTAATCACGTCTTGACCAGTGTGAATGGCGGCGAATCCCGGCGTAAGACTGCAAGCTTGAATATTGCTGACCGCGTGAATAGACCACGTTAAAGTTCCTGATTGGACGGACTTTCATTCCGAATCAGACGAAGGTAAATTCCGAATCAGACGGAACCCTATTCCAGATTGGATGATCCAGGATGCCAGAACAGTCAAAACCCAAATCTCGCCACGCAGAGCCTCAAGTGCTTGGCGCGCTCAGCGATACACGCATTGTTGCCCTCGTTGGTCCGCGCCAATCAGGCAAGACAACACTCGCCCGAAAAATCGCCTCTAAAGAGCGGATGAATTTCATCACGCTGGATGATGAGCAATCCCGGCAATTTGCCAATGACGATCCAGGTGGGTTCATGCGCGGATTGGAGCGTGCCGTAATTGATGAAGTGCAGCG
>JACOMS010000026.1 GCA_014324115.1 Hyphomonadaceae bacterium | reverse complement strand
ATGTGGAGCTGATAGTGCCGATTGCCATGGAGGAGAAGCTGCGCTTTGCCATCCGCGAGGGCGGGCGCACGGTTGGGGCCGGTGTCGTCTCGAAAATCACTGAGTAGTGGACTTTTTCGGGGCAGTGTGGTTGCGGCCTCTTTTTATTTGATGGTGTAGATCGGAATTTTCGAAATTGGAATAAGCTATGGAACGTCAAAATATTCGTATCCGCCTGAAAGCTTTTGATCACCGTATTCTGGACAATTCCACAGCGGAAATTGTATCGACGGCCAAGCGGACGGGCGCAACGGTTCGTGGTCCGATCCCGCTGCCGACCCGTATTGAGAAATTTACAGTCAATCGTTCACCCCATGTAAACAAGAAGTCCCGCGAACAATTTGAAATCCGCACCCATAAACGGATGCTGGATATTGTATATCCGACACCGCAAACCGTGGATGCATTGATGAAGCTTGATCTTGCCGCCGGTGTTGACGTCGAGATCAAGCTGGGAAGCTAGCCATGCGCACAGGGCTGATAGCCAGGAAAATGGGTATGACCCGGGTCTATGACGACCTCGGAAATCATGTGCCGGTCACTGTACTCTCACTGGAGGGATGCCAGGTTGTGGCCCATAAAACATCAGATATTGACGGTTACACAGCCGTGCAGCTTGGTGCGGGTGAGGCCAAGCCTAAGTGCACGTCCAGGGCAGAGCGGGAGCGTTTTGCCAAGGCGGGCGTGACACCGAAAATGAAGTTGGTCGAGTTCCGCGTGGATGCGGACAAAATGATTGATGTCGGCGAAGAGTTGAGCCCCGGTCACTTTCTACCGGGTCAGAAAGTGGATGTGTCGGGAACTTCTATCGGCAAGGGTTTTGCCGGCAGTATGAAGCGTCACAATTTTGGCGGTTTGCGCGCGACGCATGGGGTTTCGGTTTCGCACCGCTCACATGGCTCAACGGGTCAGTGTCAGGATCCCGGCAAGGTCTTCAAAGGCAAGAAAATGGCCGGTCACATGGGAGCCATGCGCCGTACGGTTCAGAACCTTGAGGTTGCTCGCATTGATCTCGACCGTAATCTGGTCCTGATAAAAGGGGCTGTGCCCGGTTCCAAAGGCGGATGGGTTGAAATTCGCGATGCTGTCAGGGCCGGATTGCCGCAGGACATTATTCCGTCGGCAGCGACCGTGGCCGACCATAAAGCGGCCCTTAAGGCTACCGAAGATGCCAAAGAGCGGGCCGCAGCCACGGCCAAAGGTTCATCCGGTAATGAAGGCGGAGATCCGTAGATGAAGATGGACGTACAAACTCTCAACGCTCAGAAGTCCGGATCGGTTGATTTGAACCGGGATGTGTTCGGCTTGGAGCCCCGCAAGGATCTGCTTCACCGCATGGTACGTTACCAGCTGGCGAAACGCCAGGCCGGGACACATTTCGCGCAGGAACGCGGCGACGTGAAAAAGACAACGAGACGTATCGGTCGCCAGAAGGGCAGCGGTAAAGCCCGCCACGGTAACGGTTCTGTCTCCCAGTTCCGCGGTGGCGGCAAGGCCCATGGCCCTCGCGTCCGCTCGCATGCGCACAGTCTTCCGAAGAAATTCCGCGCGCTGGCGCTCAAACATGCCTTGTCTGCCAAAGTCACGGCGAATGAGCTGATCATTGTTAATGATGTCACTTTGGGCGTGTCGAAAACGTCACATCTGCAAAAAATACTTACCGGGCTGAGTGTGAAAAACGGATTGATTATCGGCGGTCCCGAGCTGAATAAAAGCCTCACCCGCGCCGCGCGAAACATTCCCGACCTTGACGTTTTGCCGAGCCAGGGTGCCAATGTGTACGATATCCTGCGTCGTCACAAGCTGGTTCTGACAAGACAGGCCGTCCAGGATTTGGAGGCTCGTCTGTCATGAATGAGGCTGCCCGTCATTACGACACTATTATCAACCCGATCATAACCGAGAAATCCACTATCGTGTCCGAGCACAACCAGGTGGTGTTCGAAGTACCGGCGGCTGCAAACAAAACCGAAATTAAATATGCCGTCGAAGCGCTGTTCAAGGTGAAAGTCACCGCCGTGAACACGCTGCGCCTCAAGGGCAAGAGGAAACGCTTCCGGGGTGTTTCCGGTCGGCGCAAGGATATCAAAAAAGCCATCGTTACGCTCAGGGACGGCGACACGATTGATGTTGCAACAGGACTGTAAGCCATGGCCTTGAAGACATTCAACCCGACATCACCGTCGCGCCGCAACCTTGTTCAGGTCGACCGTTCAGATCTGCATGGGGGGCGTCCGGAAAAGAGTCTAACCGAAGGTCTGGCAAAAAAAGGCGGCCGGAATAATTACGGTCGCATCACAGCCCGTCGTCGAGGCGGTGGTCATAAGCGTCTTTACCGCAGGATTGATTTCAAACGCAACAAGACGGACATGGAAGCCAGAGTTCTGCGCTTGGAATATGATCCAAACCGTACGGCTTTTATTGCCCTGATAAAATATAAGGACGGCGAAACATCCTATATTCTCGCACCGCAACGTCTGGCAGAAGGTGACAGGGTTATCTCGTCCGAGCGTGCGGACGTGAAGCCGGGTAACGCCATACCTTTACGTATCATGCCCGTTGGAACAGTCATTCACAACATTGAGATGAAGCCGGGTAAAGGGGGTCAAATTGCCCGTTCTGCTGGAGCATATGCCCAGCTGGTTGGCCGTGACGGTGGCTACGCGCAAATCCGTCTGAAGTCCGGTGAAACCCGCCAGGTGCACCAGACCTGTCTGGCAACTGTCGGCGCTGTATCCAATCCGGATCACATGAACATCAACCTGGGCAAGGCCGGTCACAAACGCTGGCTTGGTAAACGTCCGCAGGTTCGCGGGGTTGCCATGAACCCGGTCGATCACCCGCATGGAGGGGGTGAAGGCCGGACCTCCGGCGGCCGTCACCCGGTAACCCCTTGGGGTAAGCCTACAAAGGGCGCACGCACGCGCTCAAACAAGGCAACTGACAGATTCATTATTCGTTCGCGTCACGCGAAAAAGAAGCGATAGGGAGCGCGGAGTATGCCACGTTCAGTCTGGAAAGGCCCGTTTGTTGACGGATACCTGCTCAAGAAGGCCGAGGCTTCACACGCCGAAGGTCGCCGCAGACCCATCAAGACTTGGTCGCGCCGTTCGACCATCATGCCGCAATTTGTGGGTTTGACCTTTCAGGTTCACAACGGTCGGAAATTTATTCCCGTCCTGGTTGATGAGGATATGGTCGGTCACAAATTAGGCGAATTTGCCCCGACACGAATCTATTACGGTCATGGCGCCGACAAGAAGGCTAGGCGGAGATAGTCATGGGAAAGCAGTCAAATCCAAGACATGTTGCTGATAATGAAGCGATGGCAAAGCTGAAAATGATCCGCACGTCGCCGCAAAAGCTGAATCTTGTTGCACAAATGATCCGCGGTGTGAAGGTCGAAAGGGCGTTGGCTGATCTCGAATTCTTGCGCAAGCGCAATGCTGATGACGTGCGCAAATGTCTTGAGAGCGCCATAGCCAATGCCGAAAACAATCATGGTCTGGATATTGACAGCTTGGTTGTATCCGAAGCCTATGTGGGCAAAAACCTGGTCATGAAGCGTTTCCGTGCCCGTGCCCGTGGTCGCGGTGTCCGCATTTTGAAGCCGTTTTCCGAGCTGACAATTATCGTGCGCGAAGTTGAGGAGGCTGCGTAATGGGTCAGAAGGTTAATCCGATCAGCCTACGCCTCGGCATCAACCGGACGTGGGAATCCCGCTGGTACGCCAATACAGCGGAATATGGTAACCTGTTGCATCAGGACTTGACTATCCGGAACTTTCTCTACAACGAACTGAAAAACGCATCGGTCTCACGCATTATCATTGAGCGCCCGCATAAAAAATGCCGCATCACGATTTACACGGCCCGTCCGGGCGTTGTGATAGGCAAAAAAGGCGCCGACATCGAAAAACTGCGCAAAAAAATTACCCGGATGGTTGAGGGCGAAGTCTTCATCAATCCGGTTGAGGTGCGCAAGCCTGAAGTCGACGCCAATCTGGTCGCTGAGGGTATTGCACAGCAGCTTGAGCGTCGCATGTCTTTCCGTCGTGCCATGAAGCGGTCTTTGCAATCCGCCATGCGCATGGGGGCTGAAGGCTGCAAAATCAAACTTGGTGGTCGTTTGGGGGGGGTTGAAATTGCCCGTGTCGAGCAATATCAGGAAGGCTCAGTGCCTTTGCACACGCTCCGCGCAGACGTTGTTTACGGCACATCCGAGGCGCTGACCGCCATGGGTGTTATCGGCGTCAAGGTCTGGATTAACAGGGGTGAGATTATGGAGCATGACCCTTATGCGCAGGATAAGCGCATGAGCGGTCAGATGAATAAACGCAACGATCGCCGCTTGACCGGAGTGCGAAATTAGGGCCAAAATTTGGAAGGTGAAGCTATGTTACAGCCAAAACGCACAAAATTCCGCAAAGCCCATAAAGGCCGTATCAGGGGAGTCGCCAAGGGAGGCACAGCCCTGAATTTCGGATTCTATGGTCTTAAAGCGCTTGAGCCAAATCGCGTAACCGCGCGTCAGATTGAGGCGACGCGTCGGGCAATTACCCGTCATATGAGACGGGCCGGTCGTGTCTGGATCCGCATTTTCCCGGATGTGCCGGTTACGAAAAAACCGACCGAAGTCCGCATGGGTAAAGGTAAAGGTTCGGTCGAATTCTGGTGCACCAGGGTCAAGCCGGGCCGGATCATGTTTGAAATTGACGGTGTCGGTGATGCCGTTGCCCGTCAGGCCCTGCGTCTCGGTGCCGCCAAACTTCCGGTGAAATGTAAAATTGTCACTCGCTTGGGCGAGGCGA
Source organism: Hyphomonadaceae bacterium (assembly GCA_014324115.1). Classification (GTDB taxonomy): domain Bacteria; phylum Pseudomonadota; class Alphaproteobacteria; order Caulobacterales; family Maricaulaceae; genus JACOMS01. Next base: position 20,732 of record JACOMS010000026.1, on the reverse strand, counting down.
CTGAATAAAATGTTTATACATGGACCGACCAGCATTTCCCCCCATGTATAAACTAGTGTCTGTTTGGTGTAAGTTTTTTTATCCTTTCCCTTACACCGAACAGGCACACCCAGATAAGGATAATAAAGGGCCGAAGTGAATGAAAGCAGCTGATGTCAGGGCGATGACAGCAGACCAGCTCGACGACGAGCTTTTGAAGCTGAAAAAAGAGCAGTTCAATCTGCGCTTCCAGGCGGCCACGGGCCAGCTGGAGAAAGTATCCCGCGTGCGCGAGGTCCGGCGTGACATCGCCCGTGTGAAAACCGTTATGGTGGAGAAAAAAGCCGCAAGTGCGGACACATAGGACGAGACAATGCCAAAGCGAATACTGCAAGGGACTGTTGTCTCGGATAAAGGTGATAAAACTGTGGTCGTGAAAGTGGAGCGCGCCTATCTGCATCCGTTGTTCAAGAAGACGATCCGTCGGACGAAAAAATATCACGCGCACGATGAAGCCAATGCGCACAAGGTCGGTGACACAGTCCATATTTCGGAATGTCCGCCCAAAAGTAAACTGAAACGGTGGGAGGTTGTGAGCGCTTGAAACCCGCTGCTGCCGAACTCAACCAAGGGAGCCGTTGCATGGTTCAAATGCAGACAAATCTGGAAGTTGCTGATAATTCCGGTGCCCGCCGTGTGCAGTGCATCAAGGTGCTAGGCGGTTCGAAACGCCGCTACGCCCATGTCGGGGATACCATCGTTGTGTCCGTCAAGGAAGCGATTCCACGTGGCCGGGTGAAAAGGGGTGACGTGCGCAAGGCTGTTGTCGTTCGTGTTGCCAAGGACATTAAACGCCGTGACGGCTCTGTCATCCGCTTCGACTCAAATGCGGCCGTGATCGTCAATAACAAAGGTGAGCCGATCGGCACACGTATCTTTGGACCGGTTCCTCGCGAGTTGCGCGCCAGAAACCACATGAAGATCGTGTCCCTTGCTCCGGAGGTGCTGTAATGGCGGCTAAAATCAAAAAGGGTGACCACGTTGTTGTCATTACCGGCAAAGACAGGGGAGCTAAAGGTGAAGTAACCAAGGTCTTCCCGAAAGAAGACCGTGTCATCGTTTCCGGTGTACGCATGGTCAAGCGTCACATGGCACCAAGCCGATCCGACCCCGGCGGCGGCATTAAAATGTTCGAGGCCCCGATTCACGTATCCAATGTGGCGCATCTCGACCCGAAAGACGGAACCCCGACGCGCGTCGGATTCAAAACCCTGAAGGACGGCAAGAAAGTGCGCGTCGCTAGAAGATCCGGTGAGGTTATTGATGACTAGGCCATATCAACCTAGGCTGGCCGAAAAATACCGTGAGGAAATTCGCGGTACAATGAAAGAGAAATTTGCCTATTCTAACGACATGCAGATACCCAACATTGAGAAAATCGTTCTCAATATGGGTGTGGGCGAAGGTGTTGGAGACCGTAAGAAGGCACAGGCCGCGCTCAAGGATATGGAATTGATTGCCGGTCAAAGGCCTGTTGCGACCAAGGCCAAGAAGTCTATCGCCGGTTTTAAACTGCGTGACGGCATGGTTATAGGGGCGAAAGTGACCCTGCGTCGTGACCGCATGTATGAATTTCTTGATCGTCTGGTGAATATCGCGTTGCCCCGCATGCGCGATTTTCGCGGTGTGAACGACAGGAGTTTTGATGGTAATGGCAATTATGCTATGGGTCTGAAGGAACATATCGTCTTTCCCGAAATTGACTACGACACGGTCGAGTCAATCCGCGGGATGGATATTGTGGTGCAGACCAGTGCTGGAACAGATGAAGAAGCCAAGGTTTTGCTGGCTGGATTCGGACTTCCGTTCCGGAAATGAATTGGCGCGACAGGTCAGGGGTCCAGCTTGGCAGGCCCTGCAAACAGGAGAAAAATAAATGGCTAAAGTCGGCATAACAGAACGCAACATGAAGCGTCGGCGCTTGGTGGCAAAGTACGCCGCAAAACGCGCTCTCCTGAAGGATATTGCGCGCAACATGGATATGCCTGTTGAGGAGCGTTTTGCAGCGCAGCTCAAACTGGCGGAACTCCCGCGCAATTCTGCGCCGAGCCGGGTGCGTAATCGCTGTCAGGTGACGGGTCGCCCACGCGGTTATTACCGTAAAATGAAAATATCCCGGATCGCCCTGCGTGAGCTTGGCTCACAGGGTCTGATTCCGGGGCTTGTCAAGTCAAGCTGGTAGGAGATTCCCGTGTCCTTTAGTGATCCTTTAGGAGATATGCTCACACGCATTCGCAACGCGATCATGCGCAACCGCTCAAACGTGACTGCGCCGGCTTCCAATTTGCGCGGTCGTGTTCTCGACGTGCTGGCCGAGGAAGGCTTTATCCGCGGTTACACAGAGGTTGAACAGGATGGCTTCAAGGCGTTTGAAGTCGGAATCAAGTATTACGAAGGCGAAGCTGTTATTCGCGAGATCAGTCGCGTATCAAAACCCGGTCGTCGTGTCTACTCGTCCGTAAAAAGCCTTCAGCCGGTTCGCAACGGTTTGGGTATTGCCATTCTGTCCACTTCCAAGGGCGTTATGAGTGACCATGCTGCCCGTGAAGCCAATGTCGGCGGCGAAATCCTTTGCCGGGTATCATAAGAGGTTTGAATGTCACGCATTGGTAAACAACCTGTCGAAATCCCGGCTGCTGTTACGCTCACCCGGAGCGGTCAGACGGTGAAAGTCAAAGGTCCAAAAGGCGAGCTTGAATTTACTCTGCCGGAGTCCATTCGAGGCGAGATCAAAAATAACGGTTTTTCAGTCACGCCATATGACGAGAACGACCGCACAGCCAAAGTCATGTGGGGTATGTGCCGCACGATGGTATTAAACATGATCATCGGCGTCACCGAAGGCTTTTCGAAAGAGCTTGAGTTGCGCGGAGTCGGTTATCGCGCCCGGATGCACGGCAACACACTGTCCATGCAGCTCGGCTATTCCCACGATGTGAACTACCATGCACCCGACGGGATCATGATCGAAGTGCCAAAAGCGACGCACATCAGGGTGAGCGGTATCGACAAGCAAAAGGTTGGGCAGGTGGCCGCTGAAATCCGCTCTTTCCGCAAGCCGGAGCCTTACAAGGGCAAGGGCGTGCGTTATGTCGGCGAATATGTCCGCTCAAAAGAAGGCAAGAAAAAGTAAGCCATGAAAAACGCAAGAGAAAATGCGAAGCGCCGTGCCGCCCGTGTGCGTCGCCGACTCAGGAAGAATGCACATGGTCAGCTGCGCCTGTCTGTATTCCGTAGCAGCAAAAACATTTCGGCACAGATCATTGACGACGTGAACGGTGTGACTTTGGCGTCAGCTTCTACCTTGGAGAATGCCGGGGAAAAGGGCTCAAATATTGAAGCAGCTCAACGCGTCGGCAAATTGATCGCCGAGCGTGCGCAGAAAGCCAGGATTAAAACCGTGGTTTTTGATCGCGGCGGTTACCTTTACCACGGTCGTGTCAAGGCTTTGGCCACCGCCGCCCGTGAGGCCGGACTGAAACTTTAGGAGTTTATGATGGCAAGAGATAATCATCGCCGGGATCGGGACAGCGAAAAAGCGCCTGAATTTGTTGATCGTCTGGTTCACATCAACCGCGTGGCCAAAACCGTCAAGGGAGGCCGGAATATGAGCTTTGCAGCTCTGGTCGTCGTCGGTGACGAAATGGGCCGGGTTGGTTTCGGCAAAGGTAAGGCCCGCGAAGTGCCAGAGGCAATTCGTAAAGCGACTGAAGAAGCCAAAAAGGTAATGATCCGCGTACCTCTGTGCGAAGGCCGGACGCTGCATCATGACCTGAGAGGGTACCACGGAGCCGGTAAAATTATATTGCGTGCGGCCTCTCCCGGTACCGGCGTGATTGCCGGTGGTCCGATGCGTGCTGTTCTGGAGTGTTTGGGTGTCCAGGATGTAGTGGCCAAATCCATTGGCACATCCAATCCATACAACATGGTGCGTGCTACATTTGAGGGTCTGAAGCGGGCGGAAAGCCCCCGCATGATTGCCGCCAAGCGCGGCAAAAAGGTTGGTGATCTGGTTAGCCGTCGTCGGCACGGGTCCAGCGCACCGGAAGCCATTGAGATTTAAGGGAAATAGCCATGGCTCAAAAGAAAACAATCAAGGTACGACAGACCGGCAGCCATATTCGCCGTCTGCAGGATCAGCGCGCGACACTGGTCGGTCTTGGCTTGGGCAAGGTCGGCCGTGTGCGCGAATTGGAGGATACGCCGTCAGTGCGCGGCATGATCGCCAAGGTCTCGCACATGGTGGAAATCGTCAAGGCGTAAAATTTTCGACGTGCGGAGTTAATCATGCGTCTAAACGAACTGAGTGATAATCCGGGCGCGGCAAGAGCCCGAAAACGCATCGGCCGCGGTATCGGTTCCGGTAAAGGTAAAACCGGCGGTCGCGGTGTGAAAGGTCAAAAGTCCCGCTCAGGTATTGCCATCAAGGGTTTTGAAGGCGGACAAATGCCGATCCATATGCGTCTGCCAAAGCGCGGTTTTAAAAAGCCAAACCGCAAGAAATGGGCCGAGCTGTCTGTTACCAAGCTGGAGCGAGCTATTCAAGCGGACAGGCTGGATCTGTCGAAGAATGTCGACGGCGAAGCGCTTGTCAAAGCAGGTGTCCTGCGCCGCTCTCTGGACGGTGTACGCCTGATCGGTGCAGGCGAGCTCTCCGGGCCCATCAAACTCGTTGTGGCCGGGGCCACCCCAGGTGCAACAAGAGTCGTCGAAGCAGCGAAGGGTTCTGTGACGATCTCCGACGTGAGAAGTGCCCGCAGTAAAAAGAAAGTTGTCGAGACATTCAAACCGGAGGTGAAGAAAAAAAGCGGGCCAAAAAATGAAAACGGCTCCGGCGAATTTTAAACCGTTTAGCCAGGCCTCAACAGGGCCTGTTATGCCTTGAAGGGATAATTCGAAATGGCTTCAGCTTCCGAACAGCTCATGGCGAACATGAATGTAGGGTCCTTTTTTAAGGCGAAGGAACTTCAACAGCGTCTGTTGTTTACATTGCTGATTTTGGTCGTCTACCGAATTGGAACCTATATCCCGATCCCGGGTATTGATCTGGAGGCCTTCCAGGCGATTTTTAGCGGAAACAGCGGCGGAAATGAGGGCGGTGGTGCCGGCTTTCTGATCCGACTTGATATGTTTGCCGGCGGGGCCATTGAACGTCTGGCGGTTTTCGCCCTCAATGTTATGCCCTATATTTCGGCCTCGATCATCATGACGCTGATGAAAGGCTCTATCCCGTCGCTCAAGGAACTTGACAAAGAAGGTGAACAGGGTCGCAAGCAGATCAACCAATATACACGTTACCTGACGGTTCTTCTGGCGGCGTTTCAGGCCTTTGGCATTGCCCGGGCGCTCATGGGGCAGGAAGGTGTCGTAATTAACCCGGGCATTTTCTTTCAGGTCAGTACTGTCATTACGCTGGTCGGTGGTACGATGTTTCTGATGTGGCTGGGTGAGCAGGTAACTGCCCGCGGCGTTGGTAACGGTGTATCCCTGATTATTTTTGCCGGAATTGTTGCGGAATTGCCCCGCGCCATCTTTCAGGTTTTGAATTTGAACAGGACGGGGTCGATTGGCGGTTACCTCCTGCTTGGCGTGATTGTCATGTTTGTTGCGCTCTCCATGCTGATTGTGTTTGTGGAGCGTGCCCAGCGTCGTCTGCTGGTACAATATCCAAAGCGACAAATGGCCGGCGGCAAGACCTTTGGTGGCGAGAGCTCCTTCATGCCGATCAAGCTGAACACGCCAGGCGTTATCCCGCCCATTTTTGCAAGTTCGCTCCTGCTTCTGCCCGCGACAGCAGGGGCGGCTTTTGTTACAGGTGGTGATAATGAATGGCTGACCGGTTTACTTGCCTATATTGGTTATGGCTCATCCGTATATCTGACGCTTTATGCTCTTTTAATCGTTTTTTTCTGTTTCTTTTACGTACCATATGTGTTCAAGCCCGAAGATGTGGCGGATAATCTGCGCAAAAATGGCGGCTTCCTGCCAGGTATTCGTCCCGGTGCGCGCACCGCTGAATATCTCAACTATGTTCTGATGCGCCTCACATTTATAGGCGCACTTTATGTGGCCTTTGTCTGTGTGCTGCCGGAATATATCATTGCGCAGAACCGTGAAATTCCACAATCCGTGGCCATGTTGATCGGCGGGATGAGTTTGTTGATCATCGTGTCCGTGACACTTGATACAGTATCGCAGATTCAGTCCCACATGGTTGCGCATCAGTATGAAGGGCTCATCAAAAAGTCCCGTATGCATCGTAGTCGCAAGGGTGTCCCCGCCCGTGGACGGCGAAAGTAGGGTTAAAAGTCAGGACTTCTGTCATGAATATCGTTCTCTTTGGTCCGCCCGCTGCCGGTAAGGGCACCCAGGCCCGTAAACTGGTCGCGGATCACAATCTGATCCAGCTATCAACCGGTGACATGCTGCGCTCCGCCCGCAAGGCTGGAACAGAGTTGGGCCGGAAAGTCGCCTGTATTATGGACACGGGGGGGCTGGTATCTGATGAGATCGTCATCGCCCTGATCGAGGAGCAGCTTGATGCTAATCGGGATATCGCCGGATTCATCTTTGACGGTTTTCCGCGCACGGTAGCTCAAGCCAGAGCACTTGATAGAGCTCTGGAATCGCGGTGCACGGCGGTGCACAGCGTTATTCGTCTTCGCGTAGATGGCACAGTTTTGCTTGATCGGGTGAGCAGGCGATTCGAAGACGAGAACCGCGAGGATGATAATCCGGAAATTTTCAAGGAACGTCTGGCAACCTACAATGAACAGACGGCCCCGCTTCTGCCCTATTATTCGGCCCAGGGGAAACTGACCGAAGTCAACGGCATGGCGGATGTTGAGACGGTATCACTCTCAATCGCCAAGGTTTTGAGTGTGCAGAACGCATTGAGGCGGCGGTGAGAAAAGCCGCTTCGGGTCAAACTTTTCGGTCGGTAAAAACCGCCGGATTCCCGAACACAGTGCTTGACGCTGTTGGGACAAGAGATTAGCTTGCCGCGCTTTCGCAGGGCTGGCGGATATGCAGTTGCCCTTATGCGACTGTAAAATATTCGGCATAACAGTGTTATGCGTATTTTGGAGGCCGTTGTGGCACGTATTGCGGGTGTAAATATTCCTTCGAACAAACGCGTCGAAATCGCGCTGACATATATCTATGGAATCGGTTCAGCCCATTCCAAATCGATCTGCGAAAAGGTCGGTCTTGCATCTGACCGTCGTGTACGGGACTTGACCGATGCGGAGATCCTGCGTATCCGCGAAACCATAGGTACCGACTATCAGGTTGAAGGTGATCTGCGTCGCGAAGTTTCTACCAACATCAAGCGCCTGATGGATATGGGTAATTATCGCGGTTTGCGCCATCGTCGCGGCCTGCCTGTTCGCGGTCAGCGCACGCATACCAATGCCCGTACGCGCAAAGGTCCGGCCAAACCGATTGCCGGCAAGAAAAAGTAGGAAGCAAGAGGTAAGATATGGCGAGGGAACCGGGTCGCATTCGTCGCGCAGATAAGAAGAATATCACATCAGGTGTCGCCCACGTGAATTCCACATTTAACAATACCATGATCACCATCACGGATGTACAGGGCAATACAGTGGCTTGGTGCTCGGCCGGGGCCATGGGTTTCAAGGGTTCGCGTAAATCCACGCCCTATGCCGCGCAGGTTGCGGCTGCTGAGGCGGCCAGAAAGGCTATGGATCACGGCATGAATACGCTGGAAGTCAATGTGAACGGTCCGGGTTCTGGCCGCGAAAGTGCAGTTCGCGCGCTGCAGGCTGAGGGTTTCGCAATCACAGCGATCCGTGATGTGACGCCTATCCCGCATAATGGATGCCGACCGCCCAAGCGTCGCCGCGTTTGATACATGCATTTTTTGCATATGTTTGAATGAATTTATCGGACACACCGTGCCCGGCTCGCAAGAGACCCGAACCGCAAGAGGTATAACGTGATAGAGAAAAACTGGCAGGAACTTATTCGTCCTATCAATCCGGAAATCGAACTTGGGCGTGATCCGCGACGCTTTGCCAGAATCACTGCCGAGCCACTGGAGCGTGGCTTTGGTATGACATTGGGTAACGCCCTTCGCCGCGTTCTGTTATCATCCCTGCAGGGGGCTGCCGTCAGTGCGGTACAGATTGACGGTGTTGTGCATGAATTTACATCCATTCCCGGGGTGCGTGAGGATGTCACGAGCATAGTATTGAACTTGAAGGATTTGAATGTCCGTGCCTATTCTGATGGTTCCAAACGTCTATTGTTGAAAAAGTCTACTGCAGGTCCCGTGACGGGTGCCGACGTCGAAGAAATTGCCGAGGTCGAAATCCTGAACCCCGACCATGTCATATGCACGCTTGACCAAGGGGCCGATCTGCGTATGGAACTCACTGTCACAAGCGGTAAGGGCTATGTGCCTGCTGCAGACAATCATCCGGAAGGCGCACCGGTTGGAGTGATTTCTATTGATGCGCTCTACTCACCGGTCAAGCGTGTCGCTTACCGCATTGAAGACACACGCGAAGGCCAGATTCTGGATTATGACAAACTAATCATCGACATCGAAACCAACGGCGCTGTGACGCCCGAGGATGCTGTGGCCGTGGCCGCACGTATTTTGCAAGATCAGCTCCAGGTCTTCGTCAATTTCGACGATCCGGAGGACATTGTCCGCGAAATCGAGAAGCCCGAGCTTGATTTCAATCCGGCCCTGCTGCGTAAAGTTGAGGAGCTTGAGCTTTCTGTGCGTTCCGCGAATTGTCTCAAGAACGACAACATCGTCTATATCGGTGACCTGGTTCAAAGGTCGGAGACTGAAATGTTGCGGACACCGAACTTTGGCCGCAAGTCCTTGAACGAGATCAAGGAAGTCCTGGCTGCTATGGGTCTGCACCTTGGTATGGATGCGCCGAACTGGCCACCGGAAAATATTGAAGCACTCGCCAAGAAGTATGATGACCGCATTTAGGTCGATTTGAACAGGGGAACACAACCATGCGTCACCACATTGCCCATCGTAAACTCAACAGAACGGCATCCCATCGCAAAGCCATGTTTGCCAATATGGCCTCCAGTTTGATTGAGCATGAGCAGATCGTCACAACGCTGCCGAAAGCCAGGGGGCTCCGTCCGTTTGTCGAAAAACTGGTCACACTCGCCAAGAAAGGCGATTTGAGTTCTCGTCGTTTGGCCGTGGCTTGCACACGCAATAAAGAGATGACAAAAAAGCTTTTTGACGTTTTTGGCCCGCGTTACGCCGAACGCCAAGGCGGCTATACCCGTGTGTTGAAAGCCGGTTACCGACATGGTGACAACGCGCCTATGGCCGTCATTGAATTCGTCGGCCGCGATACGTCTGCCAAAGGCGCAGCCGATCGTACTCGTATGGAGGAGATGGAAGAAACCGCCGAAGCGTGAGTGACTGTCACATCCCGATTCAGGTGTGAAACCTGCCAGATTACAGCGGGCGGGTCAGGGCAGGGTTGTTGTCTCATCCCTGATGATTACATAGACCCTCGCCGGTCAGCGTTTTTTTATGGCAAGATCTGTTATGATAGAGGCGAGCGACAGGAGACAAACATGCTGATCAAACTTCATGGCCAGGCAACGACAACACCGAAGGTGCGGGTGGCCATTCAGGCAAGCCCCGGGTGGAAGCCATAGGAAGCCCGCCCGGGTTCTGGCAGAGCGCCATGGCACCCAGAACAGACCACCGTCTGGAAGTGGCGAAAGCGCGATGGCGTCAAGGATCACAGCCACAGACCGCACCGCCTGCAAACCACGCTGACACCCGCTCAGGAAGCCGTTGCCGTGGCTTTGCGCAGAATGCTGCTGATGTCTTCTTGATGACCTTGTGGCTGCGGTGCAGGGGTTCCTGAACCCAAACGTCTCGCGCTCCGGTCTGGACCGGTGTCTGCGAACGGCTTCGGGGTAGGCAATCTGCGGGAACCCAAAGCAAGCTCACCCAGGCACTGGCACAGCGGCTTCAAGGCCTACCAACCCGGATACCTCCATATGGACGTGAAATATCTGCCCCAAATGTCAGACCAGGACCGGCGTCGCTACCTTTTTGTAACAATAGACCGGGCCACCCGCCGGGTCTCTATCCGCGTCTTCAATGCAAAGACCGCAGCCAATGCCCGGCGCTTCCCGCGCGACTTGGAACGGGCTTGTCCCATTCGTATCCGCTCTATCCTCACAGACAACGGCAAAGCATTCACAGATCGCCTTTTTGGCCTGCGCAAGCGGGCGACCGGTGAGCATCAATTCGACCAGCTCCGTGCAATCCCCTCGACATCAAGCACCGCCTCACAACGCCGAAGCCATTGCTTCCGCCCTGGTGAGGAAATGGGGGCGAACCCCAACGCTGTGTCTGGTTATACAACCAGCAGCTTCCCCAATCATCCTTGGGACCCCCCCTTGCAGGCCATGAAAGAATGGTACAGAGTAAACCCGCAGCTGTTCATAAAACAGCCATACTACCTTGCGGGATGTGACATTTAGTTTCGCTTTGGCGGGTAAGACACGCTATTTCACTTACGTGGGTAGGCAGGCCGATGTTCTCGAAATTTGATGATCCCGAACCTGTGCGCAGGCTCTGCGGGCCCAACCGTGCCAATCTGGCGCTAATTGAAGATGCGTTTAATGTTTACGTCAAAACGCCCGGGTCAAGCGTCCATATTGATGGCGATACACCGACTCGTGTGCAGGTCGGGGAGATTGTGCACGAAAATTATCAGCGCTTGGAGCGCGGTCGGCCCCGTTAATGCCATCATCCCCTTTCCGCGCCGTGCGCCGATCGTGCCAAAACGCCGCGACAGGAAAACATGATCCGCAGGTTGCAGGATCAGGCGGTTACATTCGGCGTCGGCCCCCGGCCGGGACGGGCAAGACATTTCTGTCCACAGCCCACAGTGCGTCCATGCTTGCACGCGGGGAAGTCACGCGGCGCACATTACCGGGTCGATTACCCGGACGCGAAACCGCAAGGTTTATCGTCATATATTACCTGTGATATGCTGAATCAGCTATGCCTGAACTCTCGCCCCTTCCGCCTGTTGTCATTGAACCCGTCATCCGCCGCGCTTTGGAAGAGGATTTTGGAGCGGCGGGGGACGTGACGGCAAATTTACTCGTGCCGGAAAAGAATACGGCCAGGCTCTATTTTCGCTCACGCTCGGACGGTGTCATTGCCGGCATGCAGGCCGCCAGGATGACCTGTGCCATGGTCGATGCGACTATAGAGTTCGGTATCCGAAAAGGCGATGGGGTTTCAGTTAAACCCGGTGATATTGTTGCCACCGCCGACGGCCCGGTTCGCTCCATGCTAATGGCCGAACGTACGGTGCTGAATTTTCTGGGGCGATTGTCCGGTATCGCGACGCTGACATCGAAGTATGTCGACCTCGTCAAGGGCACGCGGGCGCGGATTGCCGCAACCCGTAAAACAACACCGGGATTGCGGGTGCTCGAAAAGCATGCGGTTCTCGCCGGTGGAGGATATACGCACCGGCAAACGCTTTCGGACGCCATCCTGATTAAAGACAACCATATCGCGCTATCCGGCGGGATTGAAAATGCGCTGGTCGGTGTCATGAAACATGCCGACCACATGGTCAGGATTTCTATCGAAGTGGACACCCTGGAGCAGCTCAAACACGCTTTGCCTTACGGCCCTCATGTTGTTTTGCTTGACAACATGACACCCGATCGGCTCCGCGAGGCCGTGGAGATTGTAAACCGTTTTTACGGCCCCCGACCGACGCTGGAAGCATCTGGCGGTGTCAATCTCGACACGGTCAAAGCCATTGCGGAAGCGGGTATTGACGTGATTTCTGTCGGGGCCATCACCCATTCGGCGACAAATTTCGACATTGGCCTGGACGCCAGTTAACCCAATCCCCATAGTTATCGCGCACGGCATGACCCCGGCCCTGATGCCGGTGGAAACCGGATCAGGACCGGATCAAGCCTCACCGCATCAAGCCTGGTCACGGATCGTCGGCGCAAATATGTTTTCGAAATTTGACCGCAACGCCTGATCCAGTTCTGCCATTGTGACATTCCTTTTGAGTACGGACAGTGACGTTACGCCGTGATCTGAAATTCCGCAGGGAATAATACCAGTGAAATGCGATAGATCAGGATTGAGATTAATGGCAATGCCGTGAAAACTCACCCATTTCCTGAGTCTGATACCGATTGCAGCAATTTTGTCTTCGCGGCCGTCCGGCCGGGTGACCCAGACGCCGACCCGCTCACACCGACGCTTACCCGTAACATCGAATTCGGCGAGCGTATCAATAATCCACTGTTCCAGCCCCCGGACGAAAGCCGCCACATCGCGGCCCCGCTTGCGTAAATCCAGCATGACATAGGCCACGCGCTGACCCGGCCCGTGATACGTATATTGCCCGCCCCGTCCTGTCCTGAATACGTCAAAACCGCCCGGATCAATCAGGTCGGAAATCTTCGCGCCTGTGCCCGCTGTATAAAGCGGCGGATGTTCCAGCAGCCAGACAAGCTCCGGCGCATCATTCGAGGCCACGACACGCGCCCGGACCTCCATCCCGGCGACAGTTTCCACGTAGGGGGCGAACCCGTCGGATAAACGCCAGTTAACAGAATCACTCGAATAAAGACCGGATTCTTTCACCCCTCCGACATGGGCAGGCTTGACCATGTTGTCAATTTGTGAAAAGTCCGAACCCGGTGCACGTACAGTTCTGTGTTTTGCGCCTTCAAATTCGTAGGGATTCAAACCCTTCCCCTGTCTGATTTTTTCATTCACGCAAATCCGGGCACACAAACCCCGGGACCTGGAGACATGGTGCCGATGGGGAGACTCGAACTCCCACTCCCAAAGGGAACTGGATTTTGAATCCAGCGCGTCTACCGGTTCCGCCACATCGGCAATTGAGGTACTCCGGACATCTGTCCGGATTTCTGATCGGCGATCGAACATAGCGGGACTGTCGCCGGGGTCAACGCAAATCTAAAGGTGATGTCAGGCGATTGTGGGTTATAGGGCAGCCGTGAAAGGTCGTCTTGCATTCCTCAATGACTGGTATGAATGGACCAGGTCCATGGCGCAGCATAAACGCGCCGGACCTGCACTCGCCGGCGTGTCGTTTATCGAGAGCTCGATTTTCCCGATTCCGCCCGATCTGATGCTTATTCCCATGGTACAGGCGAATCATTCCAAGGCCTGGCGTTATGCTTTTATCTGTTCGGCCGCATCCGTGCTCGGCGGTATATTCGGCTATGCCATCGGCATGTTTTTTTTCGAGGCTTTGGCACAACCTGTTTTGGAGAGTCTTGGCAAAGCGGAAAAAATGGACGCTTTTCGGGCACGCATCGCGGAATATGGCAGTGTCGGCGTGTTCGGCGCGGCTTTGACACCCTTTCCCTACAAAGTTGTAACGATTATGAGCGGAGCCATTCCGGTTACGTTTCATACATTTGTCACCGCCAGCATTATCGGCCGGTTTTTACGGTTTTTTCTTGTGGCCGGGGTTGTGAAGACATTCGGCGACCGGGCAGAATACTGGCTCAGGGAACATTTCGCCAAATTTACGATTGCGATGTTTGTCGTGCTTGCGACGCTTTACCTGCTCTATCGGCAGTTTTCGGGATCATAATCGGGCAATGACACCACCCGATGAAAGCCGAACCCTCCAAATGCCTTTGACCGCGCCTCCCCCGACCGACCGCCGATGAGGAAAGCGGTGTCTTCCATTCCGGATTTATGTTCAGCGTTTCGTACAAGTGTCTTCACACGACGGGCTATGGCCTCACCCGAATCAATCCATGTCACCTCATGGGGTGTAACTTTTGCGAGATCACTTTTGAGAAGCGGAAAATGTGTGCAGGCGAGAACAATATGATCAATTTTGCCCGCTCCGGCCTGTTTGAAAAGCAGCGTGATTTCAGCCCTTAAATCATCCGGGGACACATCAATCCCCGACAGCTTGTCTTCGCTCATCTGCACCAGCCGTGTGCTGCCGTGCAGGACAACCCGGCAGTCGTCCGCGAAGTCTGCGATAAGCTGATCGACATAATCCCGATGCACGGTCCCGGGGGTCCCGAGTATGCCTATGACCTTGGTCCGGCTGTCCCCGGCTGCGGGTTTGATCGCCGGAACAACCCCGACAACCGGCACGTTTACAGCCTCCCGGATTTCTGACAATGCCGCTGTTGATGCCGTATTGCAGGCAATTACAATCACGTCCGGAGCGAGCAGGGCTTCGAGTGTGCGCAGCAAACCCGGCAGGCGCGCCTGCAACTCCGCCCCGCTTTTTTCACCGTACGGCCGAAAAGCATCATCCGCGATATAGGATTGCCTGACATTCGGGAGAAGCGCACGGACCTGTGCTGACACAGACAAGCCTCCGACCCCGGAGTCGAATATGATTACGTGTGTCATACAGTATCTCCGGACAGGCCCCATGATGAACCGGGGCCTTGAGGAAAATCAGGGATGAATGGCAGCGCTCACGCTACGCGGACTGTCCACAGAGATAATCCTTAACCAACCTGCCCGCCTTCGCCATATCCACACGGCCTGCATAGTCTGACTTGATCCGCTCCATGATCCTGCCCATGTCCTTGAGGCATGTGGCGTCAAATTCCTCTATAAAGGCCCGAATTGCGGCCTTGAGCTCGTCATCCGGAAGCGGTTCGGGCATAAAGGCGCGCATGACACCGATTTCCGTGCGCTCGCGCTCCGCCAGCTCGGCCCGGCCGTTATCTTCATAGATTTTGGCGCTCTCCTCCCGCTGTTTTACCATTTTAGCCAAAAGTGAAATGATTTCCGCATCCCCGATACCCCCACAACGATCCCCGGCGCGGGCTGCAATGTCACGGTCCTTGACGGCCGCATTAACGAGGCGCAGAGTCGAAAGCCTGACGGAGTCCCTGTCACGCATCGCCTCCTTCATGGCCGCATTCAGATCTTCACGCAAAGTCATAAATCCTCCCGGCAGCAGACACAGACATGCTGTCGCGCGGGCGAGTCCTGATGTCCATCCGGTTAGATCCCATATGTACATCCGCGACAGAGTTGCCACAATACGATCCGTCATTACAACGTGTCAAGTCGTGAAGCGTCGGCATGTATATTGAAAACCCTGATTATGCAAGATACTGACAACAAACCTACCGGCGTCCTTGTTTTGGCCAGCGGTGATGTTTTTTACGGCCGCGGGTGCGGTCATACAGGCGACGCCGTCGCGGAAGTCTGTTTCAATACGGCCATGACCGGATACCAGGAAATTCTGACAGATCCGTCCTATGCGAATCAGATCATCTGTTTTACCTTTCCACATATAGGCAATACGGGTACAAACGACGAGGACGAGGAAGCGGCATCAGGCCCCGCCCGGGCCGCCGCCAGGGGGGCCGTATTCAAATCCGGTATAACGGAACCGTCAAACTGGCGGAGCAGGTCGCATTTGCATGACTGGTTGGTCCGGCGGCAGGTTATCGGTCTGTCCGGCGTGGATACGCGGGCATTAACGGCTTTTATCCGCAAGAACGGCATGCCGAACGGTATCATGGCTCATGATCCGGACGGGCACTTCAACATTGATGCCCTGCACAAAAAAGCACGCGACTGGAACGGTCTTGCGGGCATGGAGCTCGCTGAACAGGTCAGCTCGGTCGCAGAGTTTGACTGGACGGAGTCCCCCTGGGTCTGGCCCGACGGTTACGGCAAACCGGGCACTGTCAGGAAGGTGGTCGTGATCGACTATGGCGTCAAGCGAAATATCCTGCGCAACCTTGTCTGTCAGGGCCTGGCTGTCACGGTCGTTCCCGCCAGAACACCTTCCGAAACGATTATACGTATGAAGCCCGATGGTGTTGTCCTGTCCAACGGGCCCGGCGATCCGGCCGCGACCGGGACCTATGCCCTGTCAGTGATCCGGGATCTGCTGGCAGCTGATATGCCCATGCTGGGCATATGCCTCGGTCACCAGTTACTGGCCCTGGCTCTGGGCGCAAGGACTGTGAAAATGGAACAGGGGCATCACGGGGCCAATCATCCTGTCAGGGATTATACCACCCGCAAAGTTGAAATCGTTTCAATGAACCACGGCTTTACCGTGGACCGCGACAGCCTGCCGGACGTCTGTGAAGAAACACATGTTTCGCTGTTTGACGGCTCGAATTGCGGTATTCGCGTCAGGGACAGGCCCGTCTTTTCCGTGCAGCACCACCCTGAGGCCAGCCCGGGGCCGCGGGACAGTTTCTATCTTTTTGAGCGGTTTGCGAACGCGCTGTAGATTGGAGACGCGGCCAAAACCGGAGGGCCTGACAGCTTTGGACGACATTGGCCCCGGCGCTCGCGAAAAGATCAACACAATGTCGCGGCAACGCCGTACTTGTATCTCCCGCGGCCGTTCTATAGACGGGGGCAATTTGCATTCCCGGACGGGATGGTTTCAGGAATTGAGGGCACAACAATGGGGAAGCGCACCGATATTGAAAGCATTTTAATCATCGGCGCCGGTCCCATTGTTATCGGTCAGGCCTGTGAATTTGATTATTCCGGGGTGCAGGCCTGCAAGGCGCTCAGGGATGAGGGCTACAGGGTCATTCTCGTCAATTCCAACCCGGCCACGATTATGACCGATCCTAGCCTGGCGGACGCCACCTATATCGAACCGGTTACGCCGGAAACAGTCGGGAAAATCATCGCGGTAGAAAAACCTGACGCACTTCTCCCGACCATGGGCGGGCAGACAGCACTGAATACGGCCCTCAGGCTTGAACAGACGGGTGTTTTGGAAAAACACGGCGTTGAGATGATCGGTGCAAAAGCGGATGTTATCGACAAGGCCGAAAACCGCGAAAGGTTTGCCGCCGCCATGACCGAAATCGGGCTGGAAAACCCGCGGGCCACGATTATTTCCGCACCTGACGGCGACATCTCCGCGGGCGTCGCCGAAGCCGTGGCCTGTCTTGATGCAACCGGCCTGCCCGCAATTATACGCCCGGCTTTCACCCTGGGCGGAACGGGCGGCGGTGTGGCCTATAACATCGAGGAATTCCGCACCCGTGTACGCTCCGGCCTGTCCGCCTCGCCGACCCGTCAGGTCCTGATCGATGAAAGTCTGCTGGGCTGGAAAGAATACGAAATGGAGGTCGTCCGCGACAGGGCGGACAACTGCATCATTGTCTGCTCCATTGAGAATATCGACCCGATGGGCGTGCACACGGGCGACTCCATAACCGTTGCCCCGGCCCTCACCCTGACAGACAGGGAATACCAGCGCATGCGCGACGCTTCCCTCGCCGTTCTGCGTGAAATCGGGGTTGAGACCGGCGGATCAAACGTGCAGTTTGCCGTGAACCCCGAAAACGGGCGCATGGTGGTGATCGAGATGAATCCGCGTGTGTCGCGCTCTTCGGCTCTTGCATCCAAGGCCACAGGGTTTCCCATCGCCAAAATCGCAGCCAAACTCGCCATCGGCCACACGCTGGATGAACTGGACAATGATATTACCGGTGCGACACCGGCCGCTTTTGAACCCGCCATTGATTACGTTGTCACCAAGTGCCCGCGCTTCGCCTTTGAAAAATTCCCGGGATCGGAAGCCAGGCTGACCACCTCCATGAAATCCGTGGGCGAAGCCATGGCCATTGGCCGGACATTTGCGGAAAGTTTTCAGAAAGCGCTGCGTTCACTGGAAACCGGACTGACGGGGCTGAACGAAATCACGATTGCGCCCGGGGACGGCGACCTGCGCGACGCGATCAAGTCGCGCCTGTCGATTCAGGCTCCTGATCGCCTGCTGGTTGCAGCTCAGGCTTTCCGCCACGATTTCACGGTCGAAAAGGTCTTTCAGTATACCGGAATCGACCCCTGGTTCCTCCGACAAATCGAAGCCTTGGTCAAAGCCGAAAATTACGTGCGTGATCATGGCATGCCGGAGACGCCCGAACTTTGGCGGGCATTGAAATCCGAAGGTTTTTCCGATGCGCGTCTTGCCGAAATTCTGGGCACGACCGAAAGCAGTGTGCGGGCCGGGCGCCGGGCCGCCGGTATTCGCCCGGTTTTCAAACGGGTCGATACCTGCGCCGCCGAGTTTGCCGCCAGAACGCCCTACATGTATTCAACCTACGAGGCCCCCTCATTCCACGGCGTTCCGGACTGCGAGTCACGGGTGTCCGATCGCGACAAGGTCATCATTCTCGGCGGCGGTCCCAACCGGATCGGACAGGGTATCGAGTTTGATTACTGCTGCTGCCACGCGGCATTCGCCCTCGCCGACCTCAACATCGAATCCATCATGGTTAACTGCAATCCGGAGACGGTATCAACCGATTATGACACCTCGGATCGTCTTTATTTTGAACCGCTGACACAGGAAGATGTGCTGGAACTGATCCACACGGAACAGCAATCCGGGCGGCTTCTGGGTGTGATCGTGCAATTCGGGGGACAGACACCGCTCAAACTTGCCCGTGCGCTGGAAACTGCGGGCATCCCCCTGCTCGGCACACCGCAGGACGCACTGGATCGCGCCGAAGATCGCGAACGCTTCAAGGCGCTGGTCGAAAAGTTTGGCCTCACCCAGCCCGACAATGACGTCGCGAACACCGCAATGGACGCTGAACGGGCGGCTGAAACCATCGGGTATCCGGTTGTGCTGCGTCCCTCCAATGTACTCGGAGGGCGGGGTATGGAAATTGTTGAGGATACGGGACATCTGCGCCGCTACATTCTTGAGGCCGTCAAGGTTTCCGGTGAGGCGCCGCTTTTGATTGATCAATACCTGCGCGACGCCATCGAGGTCGATGTGGATGTCATCTGTGACGGGGATGATGTCTTTGTGGCAGGCCTCATGGAACACATAGAGGAAGCCGGCGTGCATTCGGGCGACAGTGCCTGTTCGCTCCCGCCTTATTCGTTATCTGATGATATTGTGGCCGAACTTCACAGGCAGAGCGAACAGCTGGCCCGGGAGCTCGGCGTTATCGGGCTGATGAATGTGCAGTTTGCGGTGAAAGGCGACACGGTTTACCTGATCGAAGTAAACCCGCGCGCCTCACGGACTGTCCCCTTTGTGGCCAAGGCCATCGGCCTGCCCGTGGCCGCTATTGCCGCCAGGGTCATGGCCGGACAAAAGCTTGACACCTTTGACCTGACACCGCCGAACAGACCGTGTTTCGCTGTCAAGGAAGCCGTGTTTCCGTTCCTGCGTTTCCCCGGTGTCGACACCGTACTCGGCCCCGAAATGCGTTCAACAGGTGAAGTCATGGGACTGGCCGGGGATTTTGCCACGGCTTTTGCCAAGAGTCAGCTCGGCGCGGGTGTCACTCTGCCCAAATCCGGAAAAGTCTTTATTTCCGTGCGTGATCATCACAAGCCCATGATGGTTGATCTCGCCCGCAACCTGATCGACCTCGGATTTACCGTCATCGCCACGGGCGGCACTACAAAGTTTCTGCGTGAACAGGGCCTTGAGATTGAATATGTCCGCAAAGCTCACGAAGGGCGTCCGCATATTCTTGACAAAATGAAAAATCACGAAATCGCCCTGGTTTTCAATACAACTTCCGGACAACAGGCGATCCGGGACAGTTTTTCGCTCCGTCGCACAGCCCTGACCCAGGGCATTCCCTATTTCACGACGTTTGCGGCGGCCCGGGCGACGGTCGCGGCGATCAGGGCGCTGGCCGGGGCGGACATGAGCGTGGAGAGTTTACAGGCTTTGGCCGGTTAGAGCCGGGTAAAAAACATTTGGGGAAATGTCTTTAATGATCCCGGGGTGTCTATGATTCGTTCTCAATGTTGTCGGGCCGCTTCGCCGGAGAACCGAACCTTTTTGTCCAGCATATGTTACGGAAACACTGTTGCGAAAGCGCGGGGTGGGGGATTGTCTGTTCCCTTCCGCTGAGGTTTTGTTCCCCCGGCCCTCACCGGGCCGGGCGTGATAATTTTTCAGTACTTTCCCGGTACAGCGGTTGACAGGCCGAGTGTGCCGGAGTATACGCTCCCGTACATTCATGATCAAACGACACGTTACACATTAATAAGGAGACATGACCATGATGAGATACCTGATGATCGCGGCCCTGCTCGGTGCCGGTCTGTACGCCCGGAGTGCCCAGGCCCAACCGGATTGTAATAACTGGGATAGCGGAGATTTCTTCGAGAGTGCCACGGTGGCTGACGTGAAGAGGTGCCTGGCTGCCGGGGCCGACGTCAATGCGCGGAGCAGGGGCGGCATCACCCCGCTGCATTGGGCGGCGTGGTATGGCAATGCTGAAACGGTAGCGGCCCTCGTCAAGGCCGGGGCGGAGGTTGAGGCGCGGAGCAATTCCAACTGGACCCCGCTGCATTGGGCGGCGAGGAGTGGCGATGCTGAAGCGGTGGCGGCCCTCATCAAGGCTGGGGCGGAGGTTGAGGCGCAGGACGAAGACAACTTTACCCCGCTGCATTGGGCGGCGAGCTATGGCAATTCTGAGGCGGTGGCGGCGCTCATACAGGCGGGGGCAAACATTGAGGCGCTGGACGAATACGGCCAGACACCGCTGCATTATGCGGCGCGGTATGGCCATGCTGAAACGGTGGCGGCCCTCATCAAGGCCGGGGCGGAGGTCAATGTGCGGGACGAGGTTAATGCGCGGGACAAAGACAACAGGACCCCGCTGCATTGGGCGGCGAGGAATGGCGATGC
>JACOMS010000025.1 GCA_014324115.1 Hyphomonadaceae bacterium | reverse complement strand
ATTTGTTTGCGAGGCTCAGGGATTGGCGCAGAGTTGCAACCCGTTATGACAGATGCGCGCACACCTTCTTCGCTGCTGTCCTCATCGCGGCCATCGTCACATACTGGATTTAATGAGTCCTGACCCTAGGCAATGACGACACCGGAGGTGCAGGCGGCCATTCAGGCAAGCCCCGAGTAAAGGCATAGGAAGCCCGCCCGGGTTCTGGCAGAGCGCCATGGCACCACAGAACAAACCGTCTGGAAGTGGCGAAAGCGCGATGGCATTGAGGATCACAGCCACAGGCCGCACCGTCTGCAAACCACACTGACGCCAGCCCGGGAAGCCGTTGGGTAGCCTTGCGCAGAACGCTGCTGATCTCTCTTGATGACCTTGTGGCTGTGGTACAGGAGTTCCTGAACCCAAACGTCTCACGCTTCCGGCCTGGACCGGTGACCGCGGCGGCATGGGGTGGGCAATCTGCGTGAACCCAAAGCAAACTCACCCAGGCCCAGGTCCAACGGCTCCAAGACCTACCAGCCCTGATATCTCCATGTGGACGTGAAATACCTGCCCCAAATGGCAGACCAGGACCGGCGCCCCTATCTGGACACTTCCAACACCCCTGGATTTTTGGTGTGGAGTGTGATTGCTGTCCTGTATGACATAGCATGGCTTATTTGAGTTGGACGATCCCCTTGAGGCGATGAATGATATCATTGATTTCGAGGTATTTCGCCCGGTTCTGGACCGGGCGTTGAAGCGTTCGGATCGGCGCAAAGGGGGACGACCTCCATTTGATCCGGTTATGATGTTCAAGATCCTGATCCTACAAGCTCTGAATGATCGTTCTGATGAACGTGCCGGGTTTTTGATTGCGGATCGGTTGAATTATAGGCGCTTTCCGGGTTTGGGGGCAAGGCTTGCGAATCGGAACACGGTCTGGATCTTTCACGAGCCCCTGAAAAAGGCGGGGGTGATGGATGTTCTGTTTGCAGCGTTTGAGCATCAGGTCACTGCTTCGGACTATCACGCCGCCCGTGGCCAGCCGGAGGTATCCGGTTTATCCGCCCTGTATCGAGTCCCATACCTTTAGCGCCTGTACCGTTTCCACCACGTCGTGCACACGTAATATGGCGGCGCCTTGGTCGGCTGCCCACAGGGCAATCGCGACCGATCCGCCGAGCCGGTTTTTCACAGCGCCACTGTCCAAGCCCTTGATGAAACTTTTGCGGGATGCGCCAATCAGGATTGGACAGTAAATATCCGTAAAATCCTTAAGGTATTTTAACAATGCCAGATTATGCTCAACGGTTTTGCCAAAGCCCACGCCGGGGTCGATAATGATGTTTTCGCGCC
This sequence comes from Hyphomonadaceae bacterium, assembly GCA_014324115.1. GTDB lineage: Bacteria > Pseudomonadota > Alphaproteobacteria > Caulobacterales > Maricaulaceae > JACOMS01. The sequence continues at coordinate 24,376 of JACOMS010000025.1, read as the reverse complement.
TCACCCCGCCCGCCACAGCCGCAGTGATGCGTGTAGTTAGCCAGAGTTTTATCTCGGCCACCACATCGTCATAGGTCGGGGCGTCCTGCATATCTCCGGGCGTGCCCTGCATGTGCATCAGGATAACCGGGCAGTTGAGCCCGGCTGCAACATCCACGGAATGCGCGTCAAAGGTAAGCGCAGAGACATCATTCCAGATATGTGCCCCCTCATCTATCGCGGCCTTGGCGACTTCAGGCTTGCGTGTGTCAATGGAAATTTGCACGATGGGCTCCGTTCGGCGATGCGCCATAGAGCTTGCGAGACCCTCTACCACAGGAAGAGTGCGCGAAATTTCCTCATCGACAGAAATTTGGAGCGCACCGGGTCGGGTCGATTCACCGCCAATATCAATGATGTCAGCACCCTGATCCACCATGCGAAGTGCGGCTTTTACAGCCTTGTCCACGCTGGAATACTTCCCGCCATCGGAAAAACTGTCCGGCGTGACGTTGAGAATACCCATGACTTTGGGGCATGTAAATCGACTTGAGACAGCTGTTGATGTCATGAAACCGCCACTGACGGGGTTATGCCGCCAATCCATCCATTTTGCGGCATTGCAATAACTCTGTTCTCATTTCCGGCAGGTCGAAGGCCTCGGTCCGCACGCTGGGGCGACGCCCGGGCTTACGGCTTACGTTTCCGGCTGGGGATCGCTGATCGGGTACGGACCTTTGGTCGCCGGTACCGCCGATACAGACGGTTTACTTGACCCGTCCGGGCGTTTCGGCTTGATACCGTCCTCAAGAAGGTTCCTGATCTCGTCACCTGTAAGAGTTTCATACTCCAGCAGCGCCTTGGCCAGAGTGACCCAATCCTCTTTTTTTTCATTAAGGATTTCACGAGCCTTAACATGGGCCTCGGTGACAAAACGCTTGATCTCGGACTCGATCATGGCGGCGGTTTCCGGTGAAATGGCCGAGCCGCGACCAATACCGGGCATCCAGGTATCATTGTCCGTATCCTTATAGGCGATTGGACCAATGGAATCCGACAGTCCGTATTCCGTGACCATGGCGCGAGCGATACGGGTGACATGTTCAATGTCCGATGATGCACCGGACGTAACCTTGTCATAACCGAAATGGATTTCTTCCGCCGCGCGTCCCCCCATAGCCATAGCCATGCGGGCAATCATTTCCTGACGCGACTGGGAAATCTGATCCCGCTCGGGCAGATATTGCACCATACCCAGCGCACGACCGCGCGGAATAATCGTCGCTTTATGGATGGGCAGTGAACCCGGCATGTTAAGACCCACAATTGCATGGCCGGCTTCGTGATAGGCGGTCAGTGCTTTTTCCTCTTCGGTCATGGCGAGGGTTCTGCGTTCTGCGCCCATCATAACTTTGTCCCGGGCATCCTCAAATTCGCGAATCGTGACTTTATGCTTGTTGCGTCGCGCGGATAAAAGCGCGGCTTCATTGACGAGGTTGGCCAGGTCAGCCCCGGAAAATCCGGGCGTGCCGCGTGCAACATATTTCACGTCCACATCCGCTGCAATCGGCTTGCCGCGCATATGGACGAGCAGGATTTTCTCACGACCCTGAATATCCGGGTAAGGCACCTCAATCTGACGGTCGAAACGACCCGGACGAAGAAGCGCCTTATCCAGAACATCCGGACGATTAGTGGCCGCGACGATAATAACGCCTTCCTTGCCGTCGAAACCGTCCATTTCGACAAGGAGCTGGTTCAATGTCTGCTCGCGTTCTTCATGCCCACCGGACGTACCAACGCCGCGGTGGCGACCGACCGCATCAATCTCGTCAATAAAGATGATGCAGGGTGCGTTTTTGCGCGCATCGGCAAACATGTCCCGCACACGCGACGCACCGACACCGACGAACATTTCGACAAAATCCGAACCGGAAATCGTAAAGAACGGAACACCCGCTTCACCGGCCACGGCGCGGGCGAGAAGTGTTTTGCCCGTCCCGGGAGGCCCCACGAGAAGAGCACCGGTCGGTATCTTCGCGCCCAAACGCGTAAACTTGGCGGGATCCTGCAGGAATTCGACGACTTCCCTGAGATCTTCTTTGGCATTTTCAACGCCGGCGACATCGTCAAATGTGACAGTTCCAGTCGGTTCGTTCAAAAGCTTGGCGCGGGATTTCCCAAAGCTCATGGCACCGCTGCGACCAGCTCCCTGCATGGAGCGCATAAACAGAAGCGCGATACCGATGATCAGAACCAGCGGAAGAATATTCAGCAGTAACGTGACGAAGGGGCCGTTGCGCTTGGCGGATTTATATTCAAACGGCACACCATTGGCTTCGAATAATTCCTGAGGCCCGTCATTGTACGGACCTATATTTGATCGAAATGATTTCCCGCTTCGCGTCTTTCCGGTGACAACGCCTTCCGTGATGTCAATGATTGCGGATTTGACTCTGCCGGACTTGACCCGTTCAGCCATTTCCGTGTAGGTCAGATTTGTTGTCTGTGACGTTTGGAACGAGTTTCCGGACACGGAAACCATAGCGATCAACATCGCAATGACCACAGTCAGAATGATGATGTTGCGCCTGTTTATCTTGTTCATTGTCTGCTCATTTCATTCATTGATTGAATGTCTGCTTCCCCGGCATTCTACTGCAATATAGCCCGCCTTGCAGCAATTATAAGGTGCTGATTGTTCACAGTCGGGTTATTATTGTCACACCATCAGTTCTGCGCTTGTCATCAGCATTTTTTGCAACCGTGATGCCACGAGGCATTCGATATCACAGCCACCGGTTTCGCAGACAGCCTGCGACAGGTCATAGGTGGACAGTCCGGCCTTTGAACCGCCTTGCCTCGCATATCGTGTCATGACGGTCGTATCATGGTTGGCCGTTATGACAAACCTCCCATCCCAGATCAATCTGTTTCCGGCCCTGAGAGGTTGCGTTGGGATAGCCGCCTTGTTGGCCCGACCTTTTGCGGCTACAGGGTCACGCCCAATAGTGATGTCATTTCTGCGTTTCAAGATATGGGCCCCACCCAAAGTGCGGCCCGGTATATCCCGAAGGCTCATATGTCCGTGCAACTGACTCAGGGCCGCACAATCAATGGCAGTCCCCTGCCCTGATGCAGCATTCAGGCATTTAACAAGTAATTGTTTTGGAGGCACACGGTCGAAATGGACAAGACCCGCCTTGTCGACCCGTCCGTGCCCCTCGAAAAAGAGACGGAGTCGCTTTTTTTCCCCGGTCAGTCCGGCGCGTAAAACCTGCGCGGTGTGCAAGAGATGTCGCCTGACCCCCGGATTAACATTCAGGTAATCCCGCGCCTGGATACGTGTGAAATTTCTGTTCCGGTTTGACGGGTCTTCAGTCCAGTTCAGGCCGTGCCGGTGATTGTAGTCACGCAAGGCCCTTCGACCGGCGTCCAAGAGCGGTCTTGCCAAAGTTACACCGGCCAGTTCCGGCCATATGGGCGCATGGACGGCTTTCGCCATGCCCGCCGCGCCGCGCCAATCTGTATTACGGTTGTAACGCATCAGGAGGGTTTCAGCCTGATCATCCTCCGTATGGCCTGTGAGAAGGTACGGGATACCTTCTTCACGACACACCTCCCCCATAAGGCCGTACCGGACCTTGCGCGCCTTTTCCTGAATGCCTGTAACGGGACTATCGTGCCGCCACGTCAGAACTCGGGTTTCAAGCCCCAAACTGTCGGCAAGGTTTCGTGCCTGTTCGGCTTCGGCTCGCGAACTATCCCGCAGTGCGTGATCGATGATCAGAACAAGCGGATTGTGCTCGCGAAGTCCATGCAAAAGCGCAGTCGAGTCGCCCCCCCCGGAAAACGCAACGGCAAAACGGGACCCGGGAATGAAATCGGGATCAATCAAATTCCCCCGATTCTACACCCCGTCCGGGCGATTTCTGTCCGGTGTTTGCTACGAACCGATGCAGACGCGTCGGGATATTGTGTCGGAAAGCTGTCCAAGGTTTGACAGGCCTCGGCGATTTTACCAAGGGCACGCAAGGCACCGGCAAGACGTATCATGGCGTCCGGGGCTCTGGCCCCCTGTTTGTTTTTGCGCATGGATATGATGTAGGCATCCGCTGCATCGGCATAAGAACCGGTCACGTAATATGTTTCGCCCAGCCAGTAGTTGATTTCATCTGCATCCGGTGCGTCCGGCACAGCATCAAGATATTGGCGGAAATCAAGTTGTGCACCGCTGAAGTCTCCCTCTGCGAGCTTGCGCCTGCCGCTATCCGGCAAAGCGGACATGCGGGTGTGATCCCGATCAACGGGAAGTTTCAATTCCTTAAGCACCGGGGCACCTGGTACGCCGGAAAGGTGAGTCGTTTCCCCGGCCGCACCCGAACCGTTGTAGGACCCTGTATCATCATGGAGAGAAGCGGAGGACCCTGATAAATCGTTTTGCGACGTGGGCGGATAGGGGTTTTGACGCACCCGCTCCCGTGCCGCCGGATCCATGGCGTCGAGATGTATCCGCGTCCGCGTCGCGAGGTCTTGGAGGATGCGAACATCTCCGGACAGAGCCGCGACCTCCGCGCGCAGGTTATCCCGCTCAAACCGCAACCCTTCGACTTCCCCGGTCAGATTGCGCTGCGCTATTTCCAGTGCGTCCAGCCTTTGCATCAGCCGTTCCGCTGCCGGATCACCGGTCAACATTCGGGATTCGAGCACGGAAATGCGTTGCGACAGCATTTGATCCTGTGCCGCAAGCTCCTTTTTGCTCTGCGCCGACGCGCTCACGGACAAAGCAGCGAGCAGGACGGCGACTCCTGGAAAACGCAAGACAGTCATATAAGCCCTAACTGGATGTTCCTGTCATCAGATTGGTGTGACCGTTGCGATTGCGGGCCCAGCCATCTTCGTTGGAACGGGGATCAACCGGACGTTCCTTGCCGTACGACACGGTCGTCAAACGGTTTGGCGCAACCCCTTGGCTGACGAGGAAATCCTTGACGGCAGCGGCGCGACGGGCACCCAGGGCGAGGTTATATTCCCGTGTCCCGCGCTCATCGGCATTGCCCTCAATAACAGCTGTTACCGTGCTGTATGTGTTGAGCCAGTCAGCCTGAAGACGGAGTGTGTCCGCAGCTTGTGCCGTCAGGTCATAGCGATCATACCCGAAATACACTCGGGCATCGCCCCCGGTCTGATGAATAAAATCATCGACGGAGCCCGGGACAGGTCCCCGGGGCTGCGGCACGGGCGGGGCTATGGCGCTGCGATCAATTTCCGGGGCCGGAGCCGGTACGACGGGTACGGGGGCGGGCGCCTGCGGCACCGACTCTGCAACAGGTTCGGGTCCGGGATCCGGAGTCGACGCACAGGCCGACAGGGCCAGAACGGAAAAAACTGCCGCTGGAAGAAGGTATTTTTTCATGGGATGTCCTAATCGTTTTCAAACATTACCGCCTCATTAGACCCTCCTGCGCGGGCACAATCAAGACCGAATTTGTTATATTTAGTCATTCGCTCCCGTTGTTGTTCGCGGGCGGCATAGTTGCAAACCCTCACGGCAACAGGGGGGACCACGCCGGATCCGATGCACTTCCCGGTGTCGGCACTTTGCGCAGATTGCGTCCGGTCAGGTCCACAGCCCAAATTTCATTGCGCCCGGACGCACCGCGTGTCTCGCGGGAGAACATGATGACCCTTCCGTTGGGCGACCACGTCGGCCCCTCGTCCATGAAACTTTCCGTCAGGAGTCTCTCGCCGGAGCCATCCGCATTCATGACACCGATCGCGAAGCGATCCCCGTCATTTTTGACAAAGGCGATTTTGTCCCCGCGCGGTGACCATACCGGCGCAGAGTAACGGCCCTTGCCGAAACTGATGCGTTTTGTACCGGAGCCGTCTGCATTCATGACGTAAAGCTGGGGCGAACCGCCGCGATCGGAGTTAAACACGATTTTTCCACCATCCGGAGAAAAACTTCCCGACACATCAATGGATGGCGAAGATGTCAGCCGTGACCTTGAGCCCGAGCGCAAGTCCATGGTGTAAATATCACTGTTCCCTCCGCGGATGAATGACAGGAGCATGGTGCTGCCGTCGGGAGAAAAACGCGGCGCGATTGTCATGCCCGGGAAATCGCCCAGCAATTCCCGCCTGCCCGTCTCAATATCAAGCAGATAGACCTGCGGCACGACATTCTCATAGGACATAAAGGTAATTCTCTGCGCGGTTGGCGAAAAACGCGGCGTAATGACGATATCCGATTCCGCGAACAGAAATTGCGGATTGGCCCCGTCTTGATCCATGATTGCAAGTCTCTTGCGGCGATCGGTTTTGGGACCCCGCTCATCAATAAATACAACCCGGCTGTCGAAATAGCCGGTCTCCCCTGTCAGTTCCTCATAGATGCTGTCAGCCACCTTGTGGGCGACACGCCGCCAGTTATCCGGCGTCGTACCGAAGCGCAGCCCGGACAGCTGCCTGCCCTGCGCAATGTCCCAAAGACGGTATTCGACGCGGATGCGGGTGGGGCTTTCCACCACGACCCGGCCCGAGACCAGGGCATCGGCCCGGATCACCCGCCAATCGGCAAAGCGCGGTTCATAGTCAATGCTTGTCTGTGTCTCCACGAATGAGGCCGGGGCCAGTGAGTCGAACAGACCGGAGTCCTCAAGATCGTTGCGAACGACTTCGGCGATATCCGCGCCGATGTTTCCAACCTGTGGATCATCGCTGATGAAGTCCGGAACAGCAATGGGTACGGGCCGGGTATTGCCTTGGGTGATGTCGATTTCAAGCTGCGCATGGGCCGCTGTCGCCGCGCCCCATGCAAAAAGTGCAACGAGGAACTGTTTTGTAAAAGTCATCATTGTATTATGGTACCATACGTACTACGACGCTGTAAGTCCGGCTTGAAATGCAGAATCATGTCCCGCCAGCTGGCATATTTTTCTTCCGGCAGAAAGTCATAGGGCGCGCATTTGGAAACCGCGGAGACCGCCCTTTGCGCCGCGACTTTCATGAAAGGATTTGTGCTGTTGGCAACCAGCGCCCTGTCTTTCAGGTCTACATTGCGCACACTGCCATCGGGCAGGAGTTGCACATGCACGCGCACGCCGAGCTCTTCGGGGTTTTTGGCATCCAGCGGTATGCGCCAGCATTTATACATGGCGGACTGGAGCGCCTCCAGCTCGCTCATGGTCATGGTGTCGGCTTCGCCGACACCGGAGCGGGCGATCCGGGCAAATTCATACCTGTTTTCAGCAGACCGGGTGACATTTTGTTGATTGGCCTTTTCCTGTGTTTCGCGGGTGCGGTCAATCAGGGCCGCCATATCATCCAGATTGAAAACAGGGGTTTCAGGTTCGGGCCTGTCGGGCAGAACCTCGTCCGTTTGCTGATCATTCAGCAGATCCGTCACATCCGGCAATGTCGGCTCGGGGGCGCTGTCCACCCTTCGGGAAGCACCTTCCGCGGGGGCGAAGACCATCGGGGTTTCCAGAGTCATGAGCTGGTCAGGGGGAGTGTCACTGTCGGGCCTATGCACCGCCGCGCGGATATTGGTGAGTTCGTCCACCGTCAGGAGCTCCACGGGGACGACGCGCCAGTGCTTATCTGCGTCCAGGGTGCCTGATGAAAAGGCGATCATGCCGGACACACATACACCAGCATGCAACACAAGCGATATGGGCCAGCCGAATTTCATGAGAGTCTATTGCGATACGGGATCCGTTACCAGGCCGAGATTGGAAAATCCGGCGGCGTTGACCCGCGCCATGACTTTCATGACCGCACCGTAATCGCTACTCTCATCGGCCCGCAGGTAAATGCGCTCTTCATAGCCGTTGCCCGCAATCGCCCTGAGGCGTTCCACCAACAGGTCCAGTGTTACCTCCCTGTCCTGCAAAAACACGGCTCCCTCCCTGTCAACGGTGATCGTAATCGGTTCCTGTTGCGACGGCAGGGATCTGGCATCCGTTTTGGGCAATTCGACGGGAACACCGACCGACAGCAAAGGCGCGGCAATCATGAACACGATCAGCAGTACCAGCATCACATCGACCAGGGGGGTCACATTGATCTCGGCATTGAGCCTGTGACGACGGAACCGTTCCGGGCCGCGTCGCCTTGTACCTGCCGATGTGTCCGTTCGGGTCGCCATATCTTACGATTCCCTGCTGATCCTGCGGGACAGAATGGCCGACAATTCATCGGCATAACCTTCGAGACGTCCGGCATAACGGTCGAGTTCATGAGCATACATGTTGTAGAAAATCACAGCCGGAATCGCTGCAATCAGGCCGAGCGCAGTTGCAAACAGGGCTTCGGCAATCCCCGGTGCAACCACAGCGAGATTGGCATTCTGCGACACTGCAATCGCGCGAAAGGAATTCATGATCCCCCAGACAGTGCCGAACAGGCCGATGTATACGGACGAAGAGCCGACCGTCGCCAACACATTCAGCCCCCGCCCGACCATGGAGAGCTCCCGATTCATGACCAGTGTCATGACCTGGTTGATTCGCTCTGAAATCCGGATATCACTTCGGGGACCCGCCGGACTTTCATCCCATTCACGCATGGCGGCAGCAAAAACCCTTGCCATGGGGTCGCGAATATCTTTGTCAAGCCCTGCGGACAGATCCTCAAGTGTGCGCCCCGACCAGAATGTATCCTCGAACTTTCCTGCACGTTGTTTCAAAACGCGAAAGGTAATGAATTTGTCGATAGCGATGGCCCATGACCACAGCGAGGCCAGCACGAGGACAATCATCACGGCTTTGACAACCCACCCCGCCGCCATGAACAGCGAGACAAAGGAAAACGCTTCGGTCGCCCCGACAGGGGCCCCCGCCTGCAGGATAAGGTCTGGATACATCAGGCTCATGGAAATTACCGGATTCATGAAAATTTTACAGCGTGTACTGTTTTGCCATTTACAGGGCGCGAATACCAATTAACAGGGGTTAAGGTGTATTTTGTGCGGGAAGGTGTCAATCTTGCCGTAAAGATGATATAACGTCCTGCAGATCACAGGCGAAAGGAGCCTTGTTATGAAACATCACCTTGTATTGCTCGGTGCTGCCGTCTTTGGAATCACGGCGTGCGGGACTGCGTCCGACCGTGGGGCCGGGCCAACCGTGATCGCTCCGGTACCCATCCGGACCTGCACACCGCGTCAGGAACTGGAACGGGTGGTGATCCCGGCCAAAACAGAAAAATTCTACGCCATTACCGAGATCGCAAATCCCCCTTACGAGCCCATTACCCGCCGTGAGGAACGCACACGGATCGTGGAAGAAGAAAGAGTCTACTATGAAAACGCCGCCGGAGAGGAGATTACTGATATCTGTGAAGAACAGGTCGAAGGCGACGCAGATATGGCCGAACCCGCGAATTAGCGCATACCGGCATTGCACGGTCCGCCTTTGTCGCGGCAGCTGGGACGGATGCAGTCCGGGTACGGGGACTGTACCGCATCATTCCGGTTGGTTTTTACCGTCAGGACACCCGCAGGCACCCCGGAAGCGGATCGCCCAAATCGCTAGCCCGCTTAAGTCGTTCGTCCAAGTCAAATAGGCCATGTTGCGTCATACAAAACAGGAATCATACTTCACGCCAAAAATCCAGGAGTTTCCGGAAGTGTCCAGCTTCATAGCCAGGCAAAGACGACACCAAAGGTGCGAGCGGTCATTCGGGCAAACGGTGAGCAACGCTGTCTGTTTTTTCGTGACACTCTTCTCTTCTTGGTCATTCCGAACACCGGAATTAACACAGACAGAGGCTTGAAACCCGCTGAACAAGCCTTTTAATATCCCGTCCATGCGTTTGCCCAGCCAGTCTTCCGGTGACCCTGTCGGTTACCGTCCGCCCGTGGGATTGGCCTTGGGAGGCGGTGTGGCGCGGGGATGGGCCCATATCGGGGCGCTGCGGGCCCTGATTGAAGCGGGCATACGTCCGGATATCGTCGCGGGCACCTCCATCGGCGCCATTGTCGGCGGGGCTTATCTGGCCGGACAGCTTGATATTCTGGAAAATTGGGCGCGATCGCTCACCCGACGGCGTATGATGAGCTATATGGATCTGCGATGGGGTGGATCAGGGCTGATGCGCGGCGAAAGGCTTGCCCGCGTCATGCGTCACTACATGAGCGAGGTCAGAATTGAAGAGCTTGACCGCAAATTCGCAGCAATCGCCTGTGACTTGCGCACGGGATATGAGGTCTGGCTGCAGGAAGGCCCGATTGTCCCGGCGCTTCGGGCCTCCTATGCCCTGCCCGGTGCGTTTGAGCCGATCATGATCAATAACCGTTATATGATTGACGGTGCGCTGGTAAACCCGATTCCCGTTTCAACGTGCAGGGCTCTGGGTGCGCATCTGGTGATAGCCGTCAGCCTGAACGGGGACGCTTTCGGCCCCATCGGCTCCTCCCATGAGCTGGAAATAGACGAGGATGCGGAGGACAGGATTGATCCGTTTCGTGTGGCGGCGCAGTCTCTCAACAGGTTTCGTCCGGACCGGTTACTGCTCAAAAGCATGATGGGCATCGCGAAAGACGGGAGGGCGCCGCGCCTTGGTTCCGTAATGATGGGCGCACTCAATATTGTCATGGACAGAATTGCGCGGGCGCGACTGGCCGGTGACCCGCCGGACGTCTTTGTCGCGCCGCGGATCGGTCATATCGGCATGATGGAGTTCACCAGGGCTGACGAGCTGATCGGGCACGGCTATCGCGCCATGCAGCGTGAAATCCCGCTGATTAAATCCGTCCTTGATGTGCTCTTGCAAATGACGTCGGCCACGGTGCGGGACGAAGGTGGACACCGTTAGCCGTCATTACCGTGTCAATGTGTCAATGATGATCCGCCACCGAAGGCCTTTACAAAATGGGGCGCAAGAAAGGCCCCGGCCAGAAAACCGCCCATATGCGCCGCCCAGGCTATGCCGGAACCCAAAATCGGCGCAGTCACCACAAGAACCACATTGATCACCGCCCATCCTGTCCCGAACCCGATCATTTGCCTCTGCCCGCCCATGGCGTAACCGGCTGTGGCGAGTAGAGCCGACGCGCCGCCGGAAGCTCCCAGAGCGGCTGTATGGACTGCCCCCGAAATGCCCCACCAAAGCCACTGTACCAGTCCGCCCGTGATGACTCCGGCGAGAAATACAAGCCAGAACTTCAGACTCGCGCGGCGGGCCAATCCCTGACTGTGCTCCCGCGCGCGGATCCCGCGCATTGAAATCACGGCAAAAGCGACGATCATACCCGAATTGACAAGCACATGTGCCCACCCGCCATGCAGAAACCCGTGACCTGGCAGGCTCGTAACCTGTCGCGGCAAGCCGGCCCCCGGCGCATCAAACGGCACCAGCAGCGCCCATTGATACACAAGATCCCGCACCGCCGGGGCGAAAGACATGACCGCGTGCGTCACGACCAGGGCGATCGCCAGCCGAAGCGGGGCGGCCTCCTCGATATTGAACATCGGTTCACGGGTCATGAAATTTTCCCTTCGTGTTTACCGTAATGACCTGTCGGCAAACGGGACTTCATCAGGCCCGCAGAATTGCCCGCCATGTGATGGATTTTCCACAGGGTGACACAGGCAAGTCACCATAAAACGGGTCTCGTCCGGGCGGAAAGCCGGGCTCACGGGCTGTATCCCCTGCCGTGGCGCGGGGCTTCGTGCGGGAAGTTCGCATCCTTGAATCGCCCCATTATCACCCATGGCCGGAATAGGCCGGGATTAAACCGGCTTCAGCCCGTTTTCGAACCGCGCGGCATTCCTGACATATATTTGGGCACTCATTTTCAGCATGGCAATCTGCGCATCCGTCACGGTCCTGACAACTTTTCCCGGTGAGCCGAGCACCACGGAATCATCCGGAATAATTTTGTTTTCCGTAATCAGACTATGGGCACCGATGAGACAATTTTCACCGATGACCGCCCCGTTCAATACGGTCACACCGATACCGATCAGGCTGTTATCACCGATGGTGCAGCCATGCAGCATGACCCGGTGCCCGACCGTGACACCCTCACCGACGGTCAACGGTTTTCCCGGGTCTGTATGCAGCACGGAATTATCCTGAATGTTCGAGCGCGCGCCGATTTTGACCCGATCATTATCCCCGCGCAGGACGGCTCCGAACCAGACCGAACTGTGCTCACAAAGCTCAACATTACCCACGACATCGGCACTGGGCGCAACCCAGGCGGATTCATCCATGACGGGTGCGATATTGTCGAGGCGATAGATGCTCATCTAGGCATCAAGATCCTGTTCCAGGATTGAGATATTCAGGTCGTAGGACACATCGTTCGGGTCCTCGTCATCTATATAGAGAATTCCCAGAATTTCATCATTCAGATAGACCTCGACACTATCCTTGACCTGACGCCGCCTTATTGTGATGCCCTCTGTGTCAAAACGCTTGCAGAGGTAGTTGCGTAAACGTGTTATCAGTGCGGGGGTCACGTGGCATACTCCAGGGTTTGATCCATTGTTTCTGACGGGCTTCGGACGCACGGCCCGGCAACAGGTTTGGCGGGTACGCCGGCAACCGTACATTTTTCCGACACAGGGTTTAGAACGACGGAACCGGCCGCAATTTTGGCATCATCACCAATAACGATATTCCCCAGAACCGATGCCCCGGCCCCGATAAGTACGCGGTTGCCCACCTTCGGGTGGCGATCCTCATCCGCCTTGCCTGTCCCGCCGAGTGTCACGCCCTGCAGAACGGAACAGTCATCACCCATGACAGCTGTTTCACCCATCACAAATCCGGTTGCGTGATCCAGCATAATGCCGGAGCCGATGTGCGCAGCGGGATTGATATCAACGCCGAACTGTTCGGAGGCCCGGTTTTGCAGATGGAATGCAATGAGTTCGTGTCCGTCCCTGTACAGGGCGTGTGCGCAGCGGTGAACCTGTATCGCCATATAACCCTTGAAGTAGAGAAAAGCCTGTAGATAGCTGCGACAGGCCGGGTCACGCTCAAATGTCGCGAGCAGATCCCGCGCCGCCGACTCAATGATCGTGGCGTCAACTAAGACGGCATCTTTCAGGACACGTATGAGCTTGAGAGAATTAAAATCGCCGGTCGACATCCTGTCGGCCAAATGGTTGATGAGGGCTCCCTCCAGGCTCTCCCGCTCCAGTATGGTTCCGTATAGCAACGAGGACAGGTTCGGTTCCCTGGTCGCGTGAGCCGCTGCTTCCTGTCGCAGGGATGACCACACGCAGCTGTCGGTCCGGCAGTCACTTGCAAGATTCAGATTCGCCATGGCGTTCTCCTTAGAACGGCAAGATAGGAACGCAACCCCCAAAACCAAACAATTTGCGGCAGACAGCGGCCATACTACCCGCGACCCCGGTAAGGCGGCACGCCCTGATCCGGAATCCACAAGCCCTCGGGGGCTGTACCATATTGATAGAACACGTCGATCGAAATGCCGCCGCGCGGATACCAATAGCCGCCTATGCGCAACCAATGAGGGTTCAGCTCCCGCACCAGACGCTGCCCGATGCCCGTGGTGCAGGCCTCATGAAAGTCTCCGTGATTTCGGTAGCTTCCGAGAAAAAGTTTGAATGACTTGCTCTCGACAATCCATTCATCGGGAGAGTAATCAACGACCAGATGCGCAAAATCCGGCTGTCCGGTCACGGGGCAGACAGATGTAAATTCCGGCGCCGTCAGGCGAATGAGATAAGGCGTGTCCGTGGGGTTTTTCACCCTCTCCAGTCTGGCGGTTTCGGGACTTTCCGGTGGCGGCATGTTCGAGCCGAGCTGTCCCAATCCCAAATATCGGCTCTCTGTCATGATCTACGGCTAGTCCGCCCGCGGTTAATAATCAAGCCTTGACCGATGCGGGGTTCGCCGGACCGGTTAAACGGTAGTGATCTGCGGTCCGGCCGCCGGAGTGATCGGGGTTCTCAAAAAACCCGTGTGAAAAGTGCGCGGGCTTCATTTTGTCGAATGATGCCGGTATAAATATATCTCTGTGGTCAAATTCGCTCACCCCTGCTATAGAGACCCGAATGAACCATGTTGATGCCATGGAAGCCCCTGCTGTGCGGGACGGACAAATAAAGCTCCACGGTCGGGAGGGGTTTGAAGGCATGCGCAAGGCCGGGCGACTGGCCGCAGAATGCCTGGATATGCTGTTCGAACGGGTCAGGCCGGGCGCGACAACACAGGAGTTGGACAAGGCCGCCTTTGAGTTCATCACCGACCACGGCGCTCTGCCCGCCACGCTGGGCTATCGCGGCTATCGGCATTCGCTCTGCACCTCGATCAACCATGTGGTCTGTCACGGCATACCGGGGCCGAAACCGCTCAGGGACGGGGATATTGTCAACATTGACGTGACCGCCATTGTCGACGGCTGGCACGGCGATACGTCCCGCATGTATGCTGTGGGCACGATCAATCGCCGCGCCGAACGCCTGATCAATGTTACCTATGAGGCCCTGATGCGCGGCATCGCCGCCGTCAGACCCGGCAATACAGTGGGCGATATCGGCCATGCCATCCAGACCCATGCCGAAGGAGAGCGCTGTTCGGTTGTAAGGGATTTCTGCGGTCACGGTCTGGGGCGGCTTTTTCACGACGCGCCGAATATCCTGCATTTCGGACGCCCCGGCGACGGCGAAGGGCTTTGCCCGGGCATGTTTTTCACCATTGAGCCGATGATCAATCTCGGCAAGCCCGGGGTGAAGGTACTTTCCGACGGCTGGACGGCAGTGACCCGCGACCGCATGCTAACGGCTCAATTTGAACATTCGATCGGTGTTACGGAGACAGGACATGAGATTTTTACAACCTCGCCCCAGGGGCTGCACCGCCCGCCCTGTTCGTAGCATCATTGCAAGGTGCGGGGTCGGGACTCAACATGAAGCCTCCGCCAGGATGTCCGGACAGTCGGGGGATTTGAAATGAGTGCCCGGACCGCCGGGCAGAAGCCTCACTATCACGGACATCGCGACCGTTTGCGTGCGCGATTTACCGAAGGCGGAGTCGAGGCCCTCGCCGACTACGAATTGCTTGAGATTTACCTGTTTAATTCCATCCCGCGGCGGGATGTGAAGCCGTTGGCCAAAGATCTGATTGCCGAATTCGGGAGCTTTGCCGAAGTCGTTTCCGCCCCTGTGGAGCGTCTGACCGAAGTGAAGGGGATCAGCACCAAGACCGCCCTTGACCTGAACCTTGTCAAAGCCGCCGCAACCAAGCTGGCCGAGCAAAACGTGCTTGATAAACCTGTACTGTCGTCCTGGACGGCGCTGATGGATTATTGCCGCACAGACATGCAGTTTGAGAAAAAGGAACAGTTCCGGGTTTTGTTTCTGGACCGCAAAAACAGACTGATAACTAACAAGATACTGAGCCGCGGGACAGTCGATCAGGCTGCGGTCTATCCGCGGGAGATTGTCGAGCAGGCGCTCAAATTCAACAGTACAGCAATCATCCTCGCCCACAACCACCCCTCCGGGGATCCCACACCGAGCCGGATGGACATTAAAATGACCAGAACTGTTATCGACACGGCTAAAGCCATGAATATATCAGTTCATGATCACCTGATAATCGGGCGGGACAGAGTCCTGAGCTTCAGATCGGAAGGGCTTATGTGAGGGGACAACAATGAAAAGGAATGACAGGACATTTGTCCTTTTTCTGCTCACGCTGGTTTACGGGTTTAACTTCATTGATCGCCAGATTGTGGGCATTCTGGCCCCCTGGATACAGGCGGACCTGGATTTGACAAATACGCAGCTTGGGCTGCTGGTGGGACTGGCCTTCGCGGCGTTCTACACCATCATGGGCATTCCCCTCGCCTTCCTGGCTGACCGCATGAATCGGGTAACCCTGCTCTCCCTGGCTCTGGCCGTCTGGAGCGGGTTCACGGCGCTCACCGGGTTTGCACAGAATTTTGTTCATATTGCGCTGGCCCGGGTCGGCGTAGGAATTGGCGAGGCGGGAGGCAGCCCGCCATCACATTCGATGATTTCGGATTTTTACTCCAGGGAAGAGAGGGCCGGAGCGCTCGGCATTTACTCTCTCGGTATCCCGTTCGGCATAATGTCGGCCTATTTTCTTACGGCCGCCCTGATGGGTGCAGACGCGGATGCGGTAAACTGGCGACGTATCTTTGTCATTCTGGGGATCGCGGGAATTGCCCTGGCGGTTTTTGTCAAGTGTGTGGTCCGGGAACCCGAACGCGGCGCAATGGAGGCCGGGGTATCGTCCGGATACATTTCGCTTCGACAGTCACTGGCCACGCCCGGCCTCCCCCTGCATATTCTTGTCTTCGGCGGTCTGTTCAGTCTGCTCACGGGGCTCTGGCTCACGGGTTACATATCCTGGGTATTCGCCCTTCCCTTCATCATTTTCATTGTGGTGATGTTCCTGTTGAGTCTCCAACCCGGGGTTATGACCATTCTGTCGATCAAATCCTGGTGGTGGATGGCCTTCGGTATCGCCTTTGCAAGTTTTTTCGGCTACGCCATGGCCGGGTTTCAGACCAAATATCTCGGTTTGCTTGACCCGGACTTTCCCCCGCGCACCTTCATTATCTGGATCGGGATCATCAACGGAACATTCTACGTCGCAGGTGCTTATTTCGGTGCGAAACTGGTAGACTGGAAGGCCGGGACCGATATTCGTGCCTATGGAACTCTCCCGGCTCTTTCCGTTCTGGCGGCTTTTCCCCTGGCAATCGCTGCGTTCCTGGTTCCCACAGTCGAATTACACCTGATCGTCAGTGCCGCCATGCAGCTCTGTCTGGGTGTCTATCTGGGACCGAGCTTTGCCATCGCCCAGACTTTGGCACCGGTCAAATTGAGAGCCATGTCAACGGCACTGTTTTTCTTTGTATTGAACATGATTGCGTTGGGGGGCGGGCCCACATTTGCGGGGGCCATGATTGATGTATTCCTGGGGGCGGGCAATACCGAATTGGGCGCAGTGCAGCTGGCCATGTATGTAACCGCCGGGGCCTGTCTGCTGTCTTTTGCTTCCTACATGCTTGTTCGCCAAACCCTGCCGAAGGACTGGGCGACGGCTGAGGCCCGCAACCGGGTCGGGATGACCGGGACCCGGGCATGATTGAGCGCTATACCCGGGCCGGGATGGCTGCTGTCTGGTCGGCCGCCGCGAAATACCGTATCTGGTTCGAGATTGAGGCCCATAGCTGTGACGCGCTGGCGGAGCTGGGCCTCATCCCGAAATCTGCGGCCTGGAATATCCGGAACAGGGGTGACTTGGCTGAATTTGACGTCGCGCGGATTGACGAAATCGAGCGCGAAGTCAAACATGATGTCGTCGCATTTCTGACGCACCTTGCCGAATTTATCGGCGAAGATTCCCGTTTCGTACACCAGGGCCTTACCAGTTCCGACGTCCTTGATACGACGTTGTCCGTGCAGCTGGCGCGGGCGACGGATATTTTACTTGCAGGCATGGATCGTGTTCTGGCCGCCCTTGAAACACGAGCCGTCCAGCACAAATACACCGTTACGATCGGGCGCTCCCACGGCATTCATGCCGAACCCACCACATTCGGATTGAAACTGGTTCAGGCCTATGCGGAGTTTGCACGCGGGCGCGACCGCCTTGTCAGGGCCCGCGAAGAGATCGCTGTCTGTGCCATTTCCGGTGCAGTCGGGACATTTGCCAACATCGCGCCGGCTGTGGAAGCCCATGTGGCCGGGAAAATGGGGCTGACTGTCGAGCCCGTCTCGACACAGATCATTCCCCGTGACCGCCACGCCGCCTACTTCGCCGCGCTGGGCGTCATTGCCGGTTCAATTGAGCGGCTGGCGGTGGAAATTCGGCATTTGCAGCGCACCGAAGTGCTGGAAGCCGAGGAGTATTTCTCCGGAGGGCAGAAGGGCTCGTCGGCCATGCCGCACAAGCGCAATCCGGTTTTAACGGAAAACCTGACCGGACTGGCGCGACTGGTGCGCATGGCTGTCATGCCCGCCATGGAAAATGTGGCGCTGTGGCATGAGCGCGATATTTCGCATTCATCCGTCGAGCGCGGTATCGCCCCGGACACAACCATACACCTCGATTTCGCCCTTCACAGACTGGCGGACGTTATCGAAAATCTGGTGGTCTATCCCGACAGAATGAACGCCAATATGAACCGTCTGGGCGGGATTCATAACAGCCAGCGCGTGTTACTGGCACTGACCCGGGCCGGATTGTCCCGCGAAGATTCCTACCGCCTCGTGCAACGCAATGCGATGAAGGTGTGGGAGCTGTTCCGGACAGCAGGTGACGCGGGCGAAGGTGCCTTTCTTTCCCTGCTCAAAAATGACAGGGAGATTACCCAACATTTAAGCGCACAAAAACTGGCCTCCATGTTCGATATTGACCACCACCTGAAACATGTTGACGAAATTTTTTCGAGGGTTCTGGGCCGGGACATCGCAACAGCTCAACCTGACATGTAAAGCCCGGCGACGCCGGGCATGACCCGGTGCCCCGGTTGTAACCCTAGAGCAACCCGGCCTCGGCGGCGATTTCCTCACGGGCTTCTTCCATAAGGAGCCTCATGCGGTCGCGCAGGACGGTATCGGATATGTCGAGATTGGCGGCATCCAAGTCGGCCCTGATCTTGCGGAAGACATCTTCATCACCGGCTTCTTCCATATCGGCCATGATGACTTCAGTAACGTATGATTTGGTTTCCTTTTCGGATTTTCCCAGAAGCTCGCCGACCCAGACAGCCAGTTTTTTGTTGCGACGGGACTCGGCTTTAAATTCCTGCTGGGCTTCCAGAACGAATTTTTTCTCAGATGCTTTTCCGGGATTATCATAGGTCTTCATAGGGCTCTCCTGTCCTGTTTCGACCTGAAAATAAGCCATGGGCGCGAAGTTCACAATCCTCTTGTGAACAAAAAGAGATGAAAACTTTACCGGTGAAATCATTGCCGCCCCAAACGGGATAAGCTACGTTATGCGCCCTTTCCGGTTACGATCCGCCGACGCAGGCAGAGGAACATATGGGACGCCGCAACAAAATATACGAAGGCAAGGCCAAAATCCTCTATGAGGGGCCGCGCGCGGGGACATTGGTTCAGTATTTCAAGGATGACGCCACGGCCTCCAATGCGCAGAAAAAGGCGACCCTCGACGGCAAGGGGGTGCTCAACAACCGGATATCGGAACTTATCATGGTGCGCCTCGGGGAAATCGGCATCCCGACTCATTTTATCAGGCGTCTCAACATGCGGGAGCAGCTGGTCCGGCAGGTCCGGATTATACCGCTTGAAGTCATCTGTCGCAACGTCGCCGCGGGCACAATGTCCCGGCGGCTCGGAATAAAGGAAGGGGAGAAGCTGCCGCGCCCGATTGTCGAGTTCTGTCTGAAGCGCGATGGTCTTGATGATCCGTTGATTGCAGAGGAGCATATTCATGCCTTTGGCTGGGCAAGCCAGGCGGAGGTCGATGAAATTATCGGCATGACGCTGCGCATCAATGACTATCTGCAGGGTCTGTTTACAGGTGTCGGGATTCGCCTGGTGGATTTCAAGATAGAGTTCGGGCGCCTGCCCGTTGATGACGGGCATCAGGTCGTGCTGGCCGATGAAATCAGCCCGGATTCCTGCCGCCTCTGGGACCGGGAAACCGACAGGAAACTGGACAAGGACAGGTTCCGTCAAGATCTTGGGGACGTGGCCGAAGCCTATACCGAAGTCGCCAGGCGTCTGGGCGTCCTGAAGGAAAACAAACATCCGAATTTGGCCGTCATCGCCAATAATGATGAAGGATAGACCATGAAAGCCGTTATTCATGTGGGCCTGAAACCAGGGGTGCTCGACCCCCAGGGCCGTGCCATTGCCCGCTCCCTGAACAATCTCGGCTTTGACGAAGTGACAGGTGCAAAACAGGGCAGGGTTATCGAGCTTGACCTGAAGGAAACCCGGGCCGCGCTGGCCGAAAGCCGGGTCAGGGAGATGTGCGAACAGCTTCTCGCCAATACGGTTATCGAATCCTACCGGATCAGGATCGAAGCGTAATCCGGTGCAGACGGCTGTTATCGTCTTCCCGGCCTCGAATTGCGACCGTGACGCGGCCGTGGCCCTTAAAAAAGTCACGGGCCGTGATCCGCTCCTGATCTGGCACCGGGACACCTCCATTCCCGGGGACGTGCGATTTGTCGTCATCCCCGGCGGGTTTTCCTACGGTGATTATCTCCGTTCCGGTGCGATAGCGGCGCGGTCCCCCATCATAAGAGACCTGGTGGCGCGGGCCGGGACCGGTCTGCCCGTGGCGGGATTCTGCAACGGGTTCCAGATTTTGACCGAGACGGGACTGCTGCCGGGCGCCCTGCTGCGCAATCGGGGCCTGAAGTTTGTCTGTCGTGCGCAGACATTAGCCGTTACGAACATTGAAAGCCGCTATACCTCAGCCTATGCAGGTATGGATCACGTCACCTTTCCCGTTGCCCACCATGACGGGAATTATTTTGCCGATGACGGGACACTGAACCGGTTGGAACAGGAAGGCCGCGTCCTGTTCCGCTATGTGGGAAATCCCAACGGCTCGGCCCGTGATATTGCGGGAATATGCAACGGGGCCGGGAATGTGTTCGGCATGATGCCCCACCCCGAACGCGCCGTTGACCCGCTGCATGGCGGAACAGACGGGCTGGGCCTGTTCACATCGATAGTGGAGAGCCTGTGATGCCGGACCCTGAAATCACACCGGATACCATCGCGGAACACGGCCTGTCCGAAGATGAGTATCAGGTTATCCTTGAGCGCCTGGGGCGGGCGCCGAACCTGATCGAACTGGGTATTTTTTCCGCCATGTGGTCGGAGCACTGTTCCTATAAATCCTCTCGTCGGCATCTGCAAAAATTCCTCACCGCAGGGGCGCGGGTCATTCAGGGACCGGGCGAAAATGCGGGCGTCATTGATATTGACGATGGCGATGCCGCCATTTTCAAAATGGAGAGTCACAACCACCCGTCCTGTATTGAGCCGTATCAGGGCGCGGCCACAGGAGTAGGCGGTATTCTGCGTGATGTCTTTACCATGGGCGCCAGACCGGTTGCGCTGATGAATGCACTGCGCTTCGGCGCCCCTGACAATCATGGGACAAAATCCCTTATTGACGGTGTGGTGGCCGGAATTGCCGGCTACGGGAATTGTGTCGGCGTCCCGACCGTAGGCGGAGAGACGAATTTTCACCCGGGCTATAACGGCAATATACTGGTGAATGTCATGTGTGTCGGCCTCGCCCGGACCGATAATATCTTCTATTGCGCGGCCAGGGGTGTCGGTAATCCTGTATTTTATGTGGGCTCCAGGACGGGTCGTGACGGCATTCACGGCGCCACCATGGCCTCGGCCGGATTTGACGGCGACGGTGGGGAAAAACGCCCGACCGTGCAGGTGGGGGACCCTTTTACGGGAAAACTGCTCATGGAAGCGTGCCTTGAACTCATGGCAACGGACGCCATCATCGCAATACAGGATATGGGTGCGGCGGGGCTGACTTCCTCATCTGTCGAAATGGCGAACAAAGGCGGTGTGGGTATTGAACTGAACCTGGATCATGTGCCGCAGCGCGACCGGAACATGACGGCTTACGAGATGATGCTGTCCGAGAGCCAGGAGCGCATGTTGATGGTCATCCGGCCGGGCCGGGAACAGCTGGCCCTTGATATTTTTCAGAAATGGGAACTGGATGCGGCCAGCATCGGACAGACCACGGATACGGGCCGCATGGTGCTTGTTCATCACGGTAAAACCGTCTGCGACATTCCGGTTGCACCGCTCGCCGGTGATGCACCGGATTATGACCGGCCCCGTGCCTCGACAAAAAAACGCGTGCCGCTCCCGGTCGCTGACGTTCCGGAGCCCCGGGATTACAGGGACGCACTCCTGCGGATCATGGGCTGTCCCGACATCGCCTCCAGGCGGTGGATATGGGAGCAATATGACCGGCACGTCATGGCCGACACAATCGATAGCAGCCAGAGCGGCGGCGATGCGGCCGTTATCCGTATTCACAATACGCACAAGGCCATCGCCATCACAACGGATGTCACGCCGCGCTATTGTCATGCAGATCCTTATGAAGGCGGAAAACAGGCGGTTGCCGAGACCTGGCGCAACCTGAGCGCGGTCGGGGCCGACCCGATTGCGATAACGAATTGCCTGAATTTCGGCAATCCGGAGCAGCCTGAAATCATGGGGCAGTTCGTGGGCTGTATCGAAGGCATGAATGCGGCCTGCCGTGTGTTTGATTACCCGGTCGTATCCGGCAATGTTTCCCTTTACAATGAAACCGATGGGGCGGCCATCCCGCCGACACCCGCTGTGGGCGGGATCGGTCTGATCAGGGATTTATCCCGTCGCGGGACAATCTCCGGCGCCGAAGAGGGCGATACGCTTATCATGATCGGTGAGACGACAGGCCGGCTTGGCAGCTCCGTTTACCTCCTCCGGATCATGGGCCGCGAGGATGGCGCCCCCCCGCCCGTGGATCTGGAATCCGAGAAAATCAACGGCGACTATGTGCGACAGCTTATCCGCAACCGCCGCGTCAATGCCGTGCATGACTGTTCCGATGGGGGCCTGATAGTCGCCGCCTGTGAAATGGCTCTCGCGGCCAATACAGGCGTGGCTCTCAACCCGGTCGGCCCCGGGCCGCATCACGGCTGGCTGTTCGGGGAAGATCAGGGACGCTATCTGCTGGCGACCGCAGCCCGTAGTGTCAATCCTGTCATTTCCACAGCCCGTGATCTTGGCATTAAAGCCTGTTCAATCGGGACGTTCGGTGGTACAGGCGTATCCTGCGGTGACATCCTTGAGGTTTCCCTTGCCGAACTGCGCACGGCCCACGAGGACTGGCTCCCGGATTTTATGGAGTCCTGATATGGCCATGAACGGAACCGATATAGCGGACATGATCCGCGAAGCCCTGCCCGATGCCGAGGTTGAAATGATTGACCTGGCCGGGGATAACAATCACTGGAAAGCCATAATTGTCAGCTCCGCCTTTGAAGGTTTGAGCCGCCTGCGGCA
The DNA here is from genome assembly GCA_014324115.1 of Hyphomonadaceae bacterium. Taxonomy (GTDB): domain Bacteria; phylum Pseudomonadota; class Alphaproteobacteria; order Caulobacterales; family Maricaulaceae; genus JACOMS01. The sequence continues at coordinate 1,352 of JACOMS010000025.1, read as the reverse complement.
ACATCAGCTGGTCTACGGGGCGCTGAAGGGCAAAATGGACGGCGCGGAGGGGGAATTACACGCTCTCGCCCTTGAAACCCGCGCCCCGGACCCCTAGCTGTGCGGCACGGGACTGTTGCCCCGGAACGAGGAAGTTATGTCCAGAGATGTCAATATGTCCAGAGATGTCAGGGCCGAAATCACAAAAACCGTCAGCGAAAATGACATTGTGCTTTACATGAAAGGCACGCCGGTGTTTCCGCAATGCGGTTTTTCCAGCCAGGTTGTCCAAGCTCTTGATTATATCGGCGCCGCTTACAAGGCTGTCAACGTGCTTGAAGACGCGGATCTGCGTCAGGGCATCAAGGACTATAATAACTGGCCGACCATCCCGCAGGTCTTTGTCAAGGGAGAATTCATCGGGGGCTGCGATATCGTCCGTGAAATGTTTGAAACCGGCGAGCTGCGGACGCTGATGTCCGAAAAAGGCATTGAACTGGCCGCCTGACCCCGGACCAACCCGTCACACCTGCATTTCGGTCTGGTCGTCTTCCCGTCTGTTCCGGGTTGTGGCGGCCACGTGGGTGATCTCCGACCACACACTGACCATGTCATTATAGGGCATGGCCGCCGCCGCGTCATGCCGTTTGTTCTCACATACATCATACAGGGCATGGGCCAGGCTCCTTGCTCTTTCGCTGACACCCGGGCTCAGTCTTTCCAGTATGTTGAGCACCCGGGCCGCCGCCCCTTCCCCTTGGGTCTCATGGGCCCGCACCAGATACTGGCAACAGGTCCACAGGGCCGGACGCGCCCCCCTGTGCAGCTGCCCCGGCTGCGGGTTCTCCGGGTCCGGGCCCAGCTCGTCCCGGGGCAGGATGCGCACCTGACCGGCCGCGCTCTCAATAATGCCGGCGTTCCTGACGTCCTCCACAGACATGTTGCGGGCCTGGGCCAGATTTTCAGCGGCACCGTATGTGCCCCGCTCATGGCCGTGCTGCTCAAACCAGGTGAGGGCAAAGCGGGTCTCCGCATCAAATTCCCCCGACAGGCTGCTCATGAATTTATCAAGCTCGTCATTGATGAACTGCAGGGCGGTTTTGACCGGCATCGGGTCGTCATTGGCCTCCAGCACCGCCCTGTAGCGTGAGAAGATGCCGATACCGGGGCCGATGGCCGCCTGCGGCAGATCGGCCGGGGCGATGTTGGCGGTCTTGAGCTCGGCAATGGCCCCGGGCAGCTCCCGCTCCAGGGCCCGGCGAAATTCGGTGCGGGTGCTGAGCTCGGCGTTGTCCGGGCGTTTGCGGCACACCAGCACCACCGAACCGGCCAGGGCATTGGCGCCAAGGCCTCGCATGCGGTTTGACATTTCA
>JACOMS010000024.1 GCA_014324115.1 Hyphomonadaceae bacterium | reverse complement strand
CGCCGGATACTGGAAGAGCATCCCGGGCAGTGCCTGGTGCTCACCTATGCCCGGCTCTGCCTTGACTTTGACGACTTTATCCGCCGCCTGTCGCACTTCACCGGTATCCCTGTAACCGAAAGTATGTTGAAGCGACTTGAGATCGAGCGCCCGGAAAACCTGGGGGATAACCCGAAGTGGGTTGGCAATCGATGGGAAGGCAGCGACGTCATGCCGGGGCGCTACAAGCGCGAATTGCAACCGGAAACCATTGAAATTATCAACGAAAAGATGAAGCCCTATCTACGCCGGATGGCAAAATATGATCCGGATTACGCCCACCTCTACCTGGAAGGTTTGTAGGGAAAGATAATGGATGAAGACCGTATGCACTTTGCCCTTGACAAGGTCTGGGCTGCTTCCGGGACGCGAGATGATCAGTCAAGATCAATTGTTTTTGTGTCCCAATCCACGAGTGCGACCGGATCTATGATGCGTATCTCAAGAACTGTTTTTAGGAAAAAATTCCGTATCTCTAGGACTGGCTTGAGCCCCAGACGCAGCGACAGGGTCATGCTGAAAGAGCCCCCGCCGTCGGAGCGGGGATGCCTGTTTTTTGTGAATCAGCTCCACTTCCTGTCCTCAAGCTGGATCAGTCCGAAGTACAGATATATCATCAATTTTCGTGATCCGCGGGACCGTTTATGTAACATGTATCACTGGAAGTTTTCCCACCCCGTCCCCGGTGAGACTGCGGAAAAGCGTGCGAATCGCATAGAGGAATTACGGAAGGCGGGGATTGATGGGTGGGTGATATTTAAATCCGACAGGCTATTCGAGGGACGCGGCCGCATGTATGATAGGCTCTTTCAGATACCGGAAGAGCATCCCGAGCAGTGCCTGGTGCTCACCTATGCCCGGCTCTGCCTTGACTTTGACGACTTTATCCGCCGCCTGTCGCACTTCGCCGGTATCCCTGTAACCAAAGGGATGTTGAATCGACTTGAGATCGAGCGCCCGGAAAACCTGGGGGATAACCCGGAGTGGGTTGGCAATCAATGGGGAGGCAGCGACATCATGCCGGGGCGCTACAAGCGCGAATTGCAACCGGGAACCATTGAAATTATCAACGAAAAGATGAAGCCCTGTCTACGCCGGATGGCAAAATATGATCCGAATTACGCCCACCTCTACCTGGAAGGCTTGTAAGCGGAAGGCCAGAACCCCCGCGCTCCGAGTCGAGATCAGAGGCTCCTAATCGGGGCAGAACATGGCCTCGTTTGTCGATCTCTGCGTCGGGGAAAATCGTGGTGTCTGCGCGCCAGACTTTGCGCTTCCCTGCGGCCCTTCGCTGGTTTCTGTCGCCGGTAGGGAAGGTCGCACCCTTATGATGACTTTCTGAAAGAGCGTCGCAGGCGAATGACGGCCGTCATCCGGCAAGGCTACGAAGGACTTGGATAGAGCAGATAAAATTAAATCAGGCCTTTTGCAGGGTGGTTCGGCCGCTAAAGAATGCTCTGTCCCGTGCCTTTCCAGTCCTCCAGAAAGGCGGTCAGTCCCTTGTCTGTAAGCGGATGCGCGGCAAGTTGACGAATGACGCCCGGCGGAGCTGTCATCACATCCGCTCCGGCAAGGGCGCACTCCTTTACATGATTGACGTTACGGATTGAGGCGGCGAGGACTTCAGTATCAAATCCGTAATTGTCGTAGATCGTGCAAATATCGGCGATCAGCTCAAGCCCGTCCAGTGAGATGTCGTCCAGACGTCCGATAAACGGCGAGACGAAAGTCGCCCCGCATTTGGCCGCCAAAAGGGCCTGATTGGGGGAAAAACAAAGGGTCATATTCGTTGATGCGCCTTCCCGTGACAGCACGGAACAGGCCTTTAATCCGTCCAGGGTCAGCGGAAGTTTGATGCAGATATTTTCCGCAATTTTGCAGAGTTCGCGCCCCTCATTGACCATTTTGTCCGCTTCAACAGCCGTGACTTCGGCACTGACCGGACCCTCAACCAGAGCGCAGATCGCCGCGACGACATCCTTGAAGTCGCGCCCGGATTTGGCGATGATGGACGGGTTTGTCGTCACTCCGTCAACAAGACCGATGTTATTAAGATCTGTAATCTGTTCCAGATCGGCGCTGTCGACAAAAAACTTCATTTCTTTACTCCTTGGGTGACCGACTCACACGAGGCCATAGTATGCCCGCGCGAATAGCTAAAGTCTTATTTCCTGTAAATTTGCGTAATGCCTTTGATTATGCGGTGCCGGCCGGCATGAATGTTGCGGCGGGTGACTTTGTCTATGCTCCCCTTGGCAAACACGTAAGGCTCGGCGTTGTGTTTACAGTCGGGGATGATTCGGAATACACCAGTCTGAAGGAGTTATTGCAGGTCAAGGCGACAACACCTCTGCCGAAACTCATGCTTGATTTTATCGATTGGACGGCGCGATACAACTGTGCAGCCAAGGGCATGGTGTTGCGTATGGTCATGCGATCGCGCCAAGCCCTTGATCCAGGTGCCGAGGCGACATTTTACATGCCGACCGGCGTAAGGCCGAAACGGATGACATCGTCCCGACAGGCGGTTTTTGACAAGGGTGGGCCGTTCCCGTCGCGCCTGTCCGGGATTACAAGTCGGGCAGGGGTAAGCGCCGGTGTGGTCAAGGGTCTGGTCGAGTGCGGCGCAATGGTATCTCAAAGACGACCCGTCGATGCGCCCTTTGCTCCCCCGGATCCGGCCCTCCCCCCGATTGATTTGACACCAAAACAGCGGGAGATTGCGGACGGGCTCGCCGCAAGCGTCAGGGCGGGGGGGTTTACGGCGGCGCTATTGGACGGTGTAACCGGGTCCGGTAAAACGGAGGTTTACTTCGAAGCTGTGGCCGAGGTTCTCGAATCAGGGGGACAAGCGCTCATCCTGGTACCGGAAATCGCTTTGACCCAAGCGGCTTTGAAACGTGTCTCAAACCGTTTCGGTGCGTATCCGGCGACGTGGCATTCCTCGCTTACGGATGTGGAACGGCGTAGAGCCTGGCGGGAAGTTGCGCAGGGTCGGGCGCGGCTGGTCGTTGGGGCGCGTTCGGCACTTTATCTGCCCTTTGCTGATCTGCGCCTGATCGTTGTTGATGAAGAACATGACACGTCCTACAAACAGGAAGAAGGCGTCATTTACAATGCCCGTGACATGTCGGTTGTCCGCGCAATGCTCGGCAGGCATGCCGTCATTCTTGCCTCGGCCACGCCTTCACTGGAAAGTCTGATGAACGCGAGGCGTGGGCATTACAGCCATTATGTCCTGCCCGAACGCCCGGGTGCGGTGACCCTGCCGCCGGTCGAGTTGGTGGATTTGAAAGAGTACAAACCCGAAAGGAGCCGATATCTATCCGGGCCCCTGATCCATGCCGTCAACAACTCCCTGGCCAATGGCGAGCAGGCCTTGCTTTATCTTAACCGTCGCGGATACGCCCCGCATATAATTTGTAATGTCTGCGGTGAACGCTTGCGCAGCCCGGATACGGATAGCTGGCTGGTCGAACACCGCCGCACCGGTCGGGCGGTGTGTCACCACACAGGCTTTTCCATGAAAATGCCCGAGGCTTGCCCGAAATGCGAATCAGAAGACAGCCTTGTCGGCGTCGGCCCCGGCGTGGAACGGATTGCAGAGGAAGCAGCACTGCGTTTTCCGAACGCAAACATTGAAATCCTTTCATCAGACACAGCCGGAAATCCCGCGGAGATCAGGACCCTTATGGCACGGATGGAGTCGGGCGAAATCGACATCATGGTCGGGACGCAAATGGTCGTAAAAGGACATAATTTTCCCCGCCTGACCTTTGTCGGCGTAATCGACGGCGATTTGGGCCTGGGGGGCGGTGACCTGCGTGCCGGAGAACGAACCTATCAAACCTTGGTACAGGTTGCAGGTCGGGCCGGTCGGGCAGACAGGGCCGGGCATGCACTCATCCAGACGCATCATCCCGAACATGCGGCTTTCGCTGCCTTGGCGGCAGGCGACCGGGACCTGTTCATTGAAGCAGAACTGACAATGCGCGAAGCTTTCGAACTTCCGCCGTTCGGCAAACTTGCCGCCGTCATCGTCTCCGGCCCGGAGCTCCAAACCGTCGAAACATTGGCCGGAGACTGTGTTCACCGCGCCCTGCGGATCAAGGGCATTGATATCATGGGTCCCAGTGAACCCCCCATCGCCAGACTCCGCGGAAACCATCGCCGCCGCATGCTGGTTCAAAGTGCCGCAAATATAAATCTCTCCAAATACATGCAGGATTGGTTGGGTGAGATTAAACCCCCGGGAAAATACAAAATCCACATTGATATTGACCCTTGGAGCTTCATGTAGGTGTGACAGAATTAGAACTGCTCTGTCACGAAAAATCATGGGTTGAGATAGGATATAACCCATGCTAGACACCGCGCGAATTTGAGGAGCGTCTGCGCTTCAGGTGCTTTTTTCCACGGGAGCGGGGAGCTTGGCGGTCAAACGGGCCGCCTGTATTCCTTCAACACGGATATGGACCCACATTTGTGTCACGACAGGATATCATAATCGGTGAGACTCCCGGACGTTACGCGCAGGCCCTGCTGGAGCTTGCCGACGAAGCCGGGTCTCTGGAAACGGTCGAAAAGGACATGGGTTCACTAAAGGCCGTGTTGGAAGCAAGCGCGGATTTGCAGGCCATGATCAACACGCCCGTTTTCGCCGATGAGGACAAGGTTCGCGCCCTTGTCGCTATTGCCGGTAAGGCTACGCTCGGCAAGTGGGTGACGAACTTTGTCGGGACAGTTGCGCAAAATCGGCGCGCGAGTCAATTACCCGCGATGATCACCGCCTTTCAAAATCTGATGTCCCTGCGCAAGGGTATCCGAATCGCCAGGGTGACAAGTGCCAAAAAGCTGACAGTAACCCAAACCGGAAATATCGGGAGTGCACTTGAATCTGCTCTCGGATGCAGTGTAGAACTCGACACAAGTGTTGATCCCTCATTACTTGGCGGCTTTGTCGTTCGGATCGGCTCCAAACTGTACGATAATTCGCTCAAAACCAGACTGGGCAATCTCAAAGTCGCGCTTGAGAGCGCATAAGATTCGCAGAATACAGGAGTAAGTCCCATGGATATTCGCGCCGCTGAAATTTCCGCAATTCTCAAGGAACAGATCAAGGGTTTCGGCACCGACACCAAGGTGGCGGATGTAGGTCAGGTTTTAACGGTGGGTGACGGTATTGCCCGGATATATGGCCTCGACAATGTCCGGGCCGGGGAGATGGTTGCATTTCCCGGTGGGATCAGGGGTATGGCGTTAAACCTTGAACGAGACAATGTCGGTGTCGTTATTTTCGGAGATGACCGCGGGATCAGGGAAGGCGACACGGTCAAGCGCCTCGGGGATATTGTGGACGTGCCGGTCGGTAAGGGTTTGCTCGGCCGCGTGGTGAATCCGCTGGGTGAGCCGGTTGACGGCAAAGGCGACCTCAAGGACGTGTCTGAGCGCCGCCGTGTGGATGTCAAGGCTCCCGGCATTATTCCGCGTAAATCCGTTCACGAGCCGGTGCAGACGGGGATCAAGGCCATTGATGCGTTGATCCCGATCGGTCGCGGTCAGCGCGAGTTGATCATTGGTGACCGCCAGACCGGTAAAACCGCCGTGGCGGTGGACGCCATTCTCAACCAGAAGGCGGCATTCGACGAAGATCGCGAAAATGACAAGCTCTACTGCATTTATGTTGTGATCGGCCAGAAGCGTTCCACTGTAGCACACCTTGTTAAAACCCTCGGAGAGCGCGGTGCGATGGACTATTCCATCATCGTCTCCGCGACGGCGTCCGAGCCCGCCCCGCTTCAGTTTCTGGCCCCGTTTTCCGGCTGCGCCATGGGTGAATACTTCCGCGATAACGGTATGCACGCCCTGATCGTCTATGATGACTTGTCCAAACAGGCTGTCGCCTACCGTCAAATGTCACTTCTGTTGCGTCGCCCCCCGGGACGGGAAGCCTACCCGGGTGATGTGTTTTATCTCCACTCTCGCCTGCTGGAGCGCGCCGCGAAAATGAATGAAAATAACGGTGCAGGGTCACTTACCGCCCTACCGATTATCGAAACCCAAGCCAATGATGTATCGGCCTATATCCCAACCAATGTGATTTCCATTACAGACGGTCAGATATTTCTTGAAACGGATCTGTTCTTTCAGGGTATTCGTCCGGCGTTGAATGTGGGTCTATCTGTCTCACGTGTCGGATCATCCGCACAGGTCAAGGCCATGAAACAGGTCGCCGGTTCAATCAAGGGTGAGCTGGCCCAATACCGCGAAATGGCCGCGTTTGCCCAGTTTGGCTCCGACCTTGACGCCTCAACACAGCGCCTGCTGGCTCGCGGTGGGCGCCTGACGGAACTGCTCAAGCAGGATCAGTATGCACCGCTACAGGTTGAAGAGCAGGTTGTGGTGATTTACGCCGGAACCCGCGGCTATCTTGACCGCATCGCAGTTGCTGACGTTGGAAATTATGAAAGGGATCTGCTGGCATGTTTCCACGCCGAACACAGCTCAATTCTGTCTGACATTGCAACGGAGAAAAGGCTGACAGATGAGATTGAGGACCGTCTGAAAAAGGCGATTGGGGAAATTACGAAGACCTTCGCGGCCTGATCGCCGGACCGGAGCCGCCTCATGGCCTCTCTCAAAGACCTTAAAAACCGAATCAACAGTGTCAAAAACACGCGCAAGATCACCAAGGCCATGCAAATGGTCGCGGCGGCCAAGCTGCGTAAGGCCCAGGCGGCGGCGGAAAGCTCGCGGCCTTATGCCGACGGGATCGGATCCATCATTGTAAACCTGACCCATTCCATGGCCGGAGTCAGCGATGCGCCGGAGCTTCTGGTCGGTCGTGATAAACATGGTACCGTGCTTCTGGTTGTTGCTACGGCTGACCGTGGTCTGTGTGGCGGTTTCAACACCAATATCGTGCGACAGGCTCGTGAAGAGATCGCAACCTTGGAACAATCCGGAAAGACTGTCAAACTGCTTTTGATTGGTCGCAAAGGCAGGGAGCAACTGGAACGTCTATATGCAGACCGGATTGTAGATTTCATTTCCCTGAAGGAAGAACGCACTCTTCATGTCGGCATCGCACGGGACATCGGCAATCGCATCATCAGCATGTTCAACGGCGGCGAATTTGACACCTGCAAACTGATTTATGCCGAATTCAAAAGTATCATGACCCAAAAACCCGTCTCCAGGACGCTCGTTCCCGCTGCGGCGGCCATAGATGCCTGTGATAATGAGGGGGAACCAGCGACGGATCGGGTAATGCCGGGCTTTGACGGCGCGATTTATACCTATGAACCGGACGAGATAGGTATTTTGCGTACGCTCCTGCCGCTTTATATCAACACACAAATTTTTTCCGCTCTTCTGGAAAACCAGGCTGGGGAAATGGGGTCCAAAATGACGGCGATGGATAATGCCACGCGCAATGCGGGCGACATGATCGACAAATTGACGCTCACCTATAACCGGACCCGCCAAGCCAAAATTACGTCTGAACTTATCGAAATTATATCCGGCGCTGAAGCGCTCTAGGGACGAGGCCGAAAGGATCCAAATTATGGCACAAACAGCAAAAACAGCCCCAACCCGGACGGAGGCATCAACGGCTGCCGACCAGAATATGCAACGGGGCCGCATATCACAGATTATCGGTGCGGTTGTTGATGTGGAATTTGAAGGTGACTTGCCGACCATTCTCAATGCCCTGGAAACCGACAATAACGGTCGTCGCCTTGTGCTCGAAGTCGCACAGCATCTTGGCCAGAACACAGTCCGTGCCATCGCCATGGACTCGACTGAAGGTCTCGTGCGCGGCCAGGGTGTCACTGACACGGGCGCGGCGATTTCAATCCCGGTCGGCCCCGGCAACCTCGGCCGTATCATGAACGTGATCGGTGAGCCGATTGACGAGCGTGGGCCTCTCGACACGTCCATTATGGCCCCAATTCACAGGCAGGCGCCGGATTTTGTCGATCAGGCGACAGAAACCGAAGTTCTGGTTACGGGTATCAAGGTCGTTGATCTGCTTTGTCCTTACGCCAAGGGCGGCAAAATAGGCCTGTTCGGCGGTGCTGGTGTGGGCAAGACTGTTTTGATTATGGAGCTCATCAACAATATCGCCAAGCTCTTCGGCGGTTATTCCGTCTTTGCCGGGGTTGGCGAGCGTACGCGTGAGGGTAATGACCTTTATCACGAAATGATGGAGTCCAATGTGATCAACCTCGAAGGCGAGTCGCGCGCAACACTGGTTTACGGCCAGATGAACGAGCCGCCCGGAGCCCGTGCCCGCGTTGCCTTGACAGGGTTGTCACAGGCTGAATATTTCCGTGACGAGGAAGGCAAGGACGTACTGTTCTTTATTGACAACATTTTCCGCTTCACACAGGCCGGGTCCGAAGTGTCGGCCCTGCTGGGTCGTATTCCGTCTGCGGTGGGTTACCAGCCTACACTGGCGACCGAAATGGGTGCCATGCAGGAGCGGATTACGTCCACGACCCAAGGCTCGATTACATCCGTGCAGGCCGTGTACGTTCCGGCTGATGACCTGACCGATCCGGCGCCGGCGACATCATTTGCTCACCTGGACGCCACAACCGTTCTCAACCGTGCGATTTCAGAAAAAGGGATTTACCCGGCTGTTGACCCGCTGGATTCAACATCGCGCATTCTTGAGCCGCGCATCGTCGGTGAAGAGCATTATCAGGTCGCCCGTCGCGTGCAGGAAATTCTCCAGCGCTACAAGGCGCTCCAGGACATTATTGCCATTCTTGGCATGGATGAGTTGTCCGAAGAGGACAAGCTGACAGTGGCACGGGCCCGCAAGGTCGAGAAATTTCTCTCACAACCGTTTGATGTCGCCGAGGTGTTTACCGGTTCACCCGGTATTCAGGTGCCGCTCAATGACACGATCCGCTCGTTTAAGGGGCTGGTCGAAGGTCAATATGACCACCTGCCGGAACAGGCTTTTTACATGGTCGGCGGCATTGATGATGTGCTTGAAAAGGTGGCCAAAATGGCGGCGGAAGCGGCGTAGGGAGTGAGCGGTCAGCTGTGACAACCAAACTGAATTTTTCACTGGTTTCACCGGAGCGTGAGATTTACTCAGGCGAGGTGGATCAGGTCGATATTCCCGGCGCGGAGGGTGATATGGGCCTGTTACCGAACCACTCGCCGCTGATGGCCGGTTTACGCGTCGGCGCGATAACCATCTACGCCGACGGAATTGAGACGCAATATCTCGTGCAGGGCGGCTTTGCCGATGTCACTCCGGAAGGTTTGACGGTTCTTGCCGAAAAAGCCTTGCCCATGGACGAGGTGACAGCTGAATATCTCGGTGCCCATATCGAGTCCGCGACGACGCAGCTTGCGGCCCTGACAGGTGAGGAAGCGCTCGCTGTTCAGAAAAACATCGACGGGCTGAAATTACTCGCAGACAGGCTCCAGTCAGGATCTGTTGTCTCTATGTAAGGCGTATCATATCCCGGCCCCGACCCGTCCGTCAGGGCCGATTACGGCATCGAATCAATGTGACGGCTGGAAATTGATCGGCAGCCCTGCATTCGGTGTGAATCCGTAAAGCTCCTCATCGGGCAGACCGGCCTGCAGAAATTTCCGGCACGCCATAAGTCTGTCCAGATCGATCCCCGTATCCACTCCCATACGCTCAAACATGTAGACCAGATCCTCGGTCACGATATTCCCGCTGGCGCCGGGGGAGGCCGGACAACCGCCAAGCCCCCCCTGTGAGCTGTCAAAGACCTCAATACCTTCTTCGTAAGCCGAGAAGGCATTCGCCATACCCAGGCCATAGGTGTTATGCAAATGCACGGATTTTACACGTTCTGCACCTGCGACCTCCCGGACCTTGCGAATCAGACGCTTGACCTGCAGGGGCTGGGCGTATCCGGTTGTATCCGAGAGGCCGAGTTCATCCACGCCCGCCTCAACCAGTCGCTCGGAGAGCCGCAAAACCTTGTCCTCGGGTACGTTGCCTTCCAGAGAACAACCGAAGGCCGTGCTCACACCCACCTCGAATCGCGGACGCTGATCAGGAGGCACAGAGTCAAGAAGCGCACGAATGGCCTTGACGTTTTCAACGACCTGATCATGGGTCTGGCGCAGGTTTTCCATACTGTGCGTTTCGCTGGCCGACAGGGGCAGGGTGACGGCATCTACACCAGCCTCAAGGGCATTCTGCGCGCCGCGCAAATTCGGGATCAAAGCCAGAACGGTCAGATCAGGCAGTGTCCCGGCATAGGCCACAATTTCTCCTGTATCCGCCAGTTGCGGTAACAGTTTGGGCGGGACGAAGCTCCCGACTTCTATTTCGCGGACGCCCGAATCAAACAGTCCCTGGATCCACTGCTTCTTGATCTCCGTCGGCATGACCCCGGCGCAGTTCTGCAGGCCGTCCCGCGGCCCGACCTCGGAAACCAGAATTTTGTCTTTCATTATCGCCATGTGACGTCTAAAAAGAACCGAAGGCTTGCGTTACATCAAACCTCCGGTTTTATTTAGGGGACTAGACACGGGTATGACAGGCGAAACCACGATGATCCGCTCGAACAGGACGGCGCGCGAGATATTTGATGAGGCTAGGAACAATCCTGCGCGCAAACGATTCGGTTTCGGCGGGAAACCGGCAATCGTGAATGTTGATCCGCAGAAATCCTATACCCGCCCGGATCTCTTCGAAACAGCCTACGTGACCGATCCCCGTCAGATGGAGCATATCAACCGCATTTCCACAAAGGCCCGCGACAGGGGCCTGCCGGTCGTCTGGACCCGTGTCGCCTACATGAACAATGCCGCCGATTGCGGGGTCTGGGGCACGCGGACCGACACACCGGACAGCCTGCAGAACATAAAATACGGCTCTGACCGGCACGAGTTCGATGATCGCCTCGACATTAACCCGGACGTTGATGCCGTATACACAAAACGCATGCCGAGCGCGTTTTTCGAAACACCGCTTGCGAGTTTTCTGACATGGCACAGGGTCGATACAGTTATTGTAACCGGCGGTTCGACATCTGGTTGCGTCCGCGCCACGGCTGTGGATGCTCTCTCCCATGGCTATCGTACAATCGTTCCGGTTGAATGCGTCGCCGACAAACATGAGAGTTACCACTTCGCCAATCTCACGGATCTGCTGATCAAATATGCTGACGTTGTCGGGGTTGCGGAAGTGGATACATGGTTGGACGAGTATGAAGGCTGATCCAAATCTCTATGATTACTGGCCCTATGCGGGGCGGCCGAAAATAGAATGGCCGGGCGGAAAGAAGCTCGCCTTCTGGGTCACGCCGAACATTGAATTCTACGAATTCCTGCCACCCGATAACCCGCAACGTCGGCCTTGGCCGCATGCCGTTCCGAATGTGCAACAATACAGCCAGCGGGATTTCGGCAACCGTGTGGGACAATGGCGCCTGATGGAGTTGCTGGATAAATACAGTCTGCGCGGATCGGTCTCCCTGAATGTCGCGCTCTGTGACCACCACCCTGAAATTATCGAAGCGTGCGTCAAGCGCGATTGGGAATTTTTCAGCCACGGCACGTACAACACACGTTATTCCTATGGCCTGACACCGGAACAGGAACGGGCGGTCCTGGATGATAGTATCCGAACGGTCGAAAAAGCAACAGGCCAACGTATCCGCGGCTATCTCGCCCCGGCGCTCACCCATACGGAACATACGCTTGATTTGATTGCGGAGAATGATTTCTGGTATAGCTGTGATCTGTTTCAGGACGACCAGCCGCAACCTTTGAAGACCAGATCCGGCAAGCTGGTCTCCATGCCCTATTCGCTTGAAGTCAATGATGTGATTACCTATTCGGTCATGGGTTTTGATCCGCAACGCTACACCGACATTCTAAAGCACCATTTCGATCAGCTCCTGCTGGAGGGTGAGAGATCAGGTACGGTCATGTGCATTCCCGTTCATCCCTATCTGGTCGGCCAACCCAACCGTCTGCGCAGGTTTGAGGAGGCGCTGAAATACATTTGCGCCCACAGCGATGATGTATGGTTCGCAACCGGCAAGGAAATCGCCAGGCATTTCACCGATAATTACTGGGATCAAAGTTTATCCGACATCAGGGCGCGCGGTGTGGCCACAGGCGGGACAGGCTTTAATCATGAATGACTCCTATCTCGAATATCCCGGGCGCGGTTACGGTCAGGACCATGATTTCTATGACTGGCGAATGGTACAGAAACGCCCGAAACTCAAGTGGGACGGGGACACCAAAGTCGCCGTATGTTTGATCGTGCCGCTGGAGTTTTTTCCGCTCAACCCGTCCGGATCGCCGTTCAAACATCCCGGCGCGATGAAGACCCCGTACCCGGATTTGCGGCATTTCACTGTGCGGGATTATGGAAATCGGGTCGGGGTTTTCCGGATTCTGGAGGCGCTTGAAGCTCACAACATTTCGGCGACATTTGCTGTGGACGGTGAGGTTGCCAGGCGGTACCCATGCCTCGTGAACCGGATCGGGACGGCGGAACACTGCATTGCGGTTCATGGCTTGTCCACCGATAAAATCCACCATTCCGGACTTACCGGGGACATGGAGGTCGCTTGGATCATTGAGGCGGAACAGTCATTCGGTTCGGAGGATTATCCGTCAGGATTTAACGACAATCCCAGCGGCTGGATGTCTCCGGCCCGAAATCAATCGCCGCGCACTCTGGAATTGCTGGCCGCTCGCGGGTACCGCTACTGCTTGGACTGGGAGATGGACCAGGTGCCTGTTACGGCGCAGACGGGGGCGGGAAACATCACGCTCATTCCCAACAGCTACGAGCTGTCCGACTTCACGCTCCTCCACATCCGCGGACAGAGCGGGGACAGCTGGCTGGCGCAGATCGGGGCATCCATTGACCTGTTGCTTGAGGAATATGCGCGTTACGGGTCGCAGATGCTTGGTCTGACCCTCACGCCTTATGTTATCGGGCAGCCTTTCCGTATCCGGGCACTGCGCATGCTTCTGGACCATATCAGGGACACCGACGGCGTGGAGGTCCTTACTGCCGATGCCATAGATAAACAGTTCAGGGAACAGGCATGACACTCCCTCTGTCCGGCCTCAAGGTTATTGAATTTTCCCATATGGTGATGGGACCTGCGGCGGGTTTGATGCTCGCAGATCTGGGTGCGGATGTGATCAAGGTCGAACCCGTAGGCGGGGACAAGACACGACGGCTTCGCGGGGCGGGAGCCGGATATTTTCCCATGTATAATCGTAACAAGAGGAGCCTTGCGATTAATCTGGAATCGGAGACTGGTAAACGCATCGTACGCGACCTCATCAGGGATGCGGATGTGTTTATCGAAAATTTTCGTCCCGGGGCCCTGGACAGGCTCGGCTTTGGCTGGGACACGCTGTCGGAACTCAATCCCGGGCTGGTTTACTGCTCCGAAAAAGGCTTTCTCAATGGGCCGTATGATCACCGCACGGCGCTGGATGAAGTGACGCAAATGATGGGTGGTCTGGCCTATATGACCGGACCGCCCGGACGTCCCCTTCGTGCAGGCACGTCCGTGGTCGACATTACCGGCGGCATGTTCGGGGCCATGGGCGTGATGGCGGCGCTCAACGAACGCCATACCACGAACAGGGGCAAACGTGTCACGGCTTCCCTTTTCGAGACAACCGTATTCCTCGTAGGCCAGCACATGGCACAAAAGGCCGTGACCGGCACGCCCGCCGCGCCCATGCCTGCCCGCGTGTCAGCCTGGGCGATTTATCAGCTGTTCGATACCAGGGACGGAGAACAGGTCTTTGTCGGCTGTGTGTCCGACTGCCAATGGGTGACTTTGTGCAAGGCGTTCGATTTGGAGTATCTTCTGGATGACCCCGACCTCGGGGAAAATCGGGATCGTGTTATTTACAAGGATCGCTTCCTGCCGCAAATTGAAGACAAATTCCGGTCGATGACCAAAGCCGAGCTGATGGCCAGGATCGAAAAACTCGGCCTGCCTTTTGCGCCCATAGGCAAGCCTGAAGAAATGTTTGATGATCCTCATTTGAATGCCGGTGACGGTCTTCTGGATATGGAGATGGAAGACGGCGGCCGTTGCAAACTCCCGGCTTTGCCTGTCAGTCTTGACGGCTTGCGTCTGCCCCTGCGCCTAAATCCGCCAAAGGCCGGGGAACACACGGAAGAGATACTCCGGTCCCTGGGGGCGGATATCGGGGCCTTGAAAAACGACGGTGTGATCTAGGCCCAGGGTCTGCGCCCGGCATCGCGCGTTTCAAAGGCATCAATATCGGCTTCATTCTGAAGGGTCAGACCGATTATATCCAGCCCGCCGACGAGCATGGCCTTGTCTCCTTCGCAAATATCAAAAGCGATATTATTGACTGTCTGTTCCGGTAAATTTATTGTAACCATGCGGTGTAGCCCGGCTATGTTTTCCTGTGACAACTGCACAGGCAATATGCCGTTACGGACGCAGTTGTTGTAAAAAATTTCTCCAAAACTCTCAGCGATAATAGCGCGAAAACCACAGTCTCCCAGAGCCCAGACCGCGTGTTCACGGGATGAACCACAACCGAAATTCTCGCCGGACAGCAGGATTGTGGCACCACGAAAATCAGGCCGGTTCAAAACAAAATCAGGATTGGGTTCGCGTCCCGCAATATATCTCTGACCTGCAAACAGACCATCCCCGAGCCCCGATTTGGACACGGTTTTCATTTCCCGTGACGGGATGATCTGATCTGTGTCAACATTATCAAGGATGAGCGGCGCCGCAATGCCGCTGTGAATTATGAAAGGTTCACGCGACATCCGGTAACTCTCCCGGTGCGCAAATACGCCCGGCCACAGCCGAAGCCGCGACAATGGCCGGGCTGGCCAGGTGAGTCCTCACCCCGGGGCCCTGGCGGCCCTCAAAATTGCGGTTTGTGGAACTGATCACGCGCGTCCCCGGGGCAAAGGTCTCTCCGCCGGCATAAAAGCAGAGGGCACATCCGGCCGTTCCCCATTCGAACCCGGCGGCTTTGAAAATTGCGTCAAGACCTTCCTCCCCGGCCTGTCGCCGCACGGCCGTGGATCCGGGCACGCAGATGGCCCTGACACCGTCAGCGACCTTTCTGTTGCGAAGAATATCTGCGGCCAGCCTCAGATCGGAAATACGCGAATTTGTGCATGAGCCTATGAACGCACCTTCAATACCTATCGAATTCAGGACTGTTCCCGGCTTGAGGCCCATATACTCCATCGCACGCTGATTTGAGTCCGTTCCTGCCGGGATGACATCTTCAAGACCTGCGGCCTGGGCCGGAGATGTCCCCCATGTGACGGTGGGTCTGATATCCGCCGAATCAATTTCATAATCGTAATCGAAACCTGCATCATCATCCGAATACAGGGTTTTCCAGTGAGACAGGGCTGCATCCCAACGGGCATCGGGGGCGAAGCGTTTGCCCTTCAGGTAATCAAAAGTCGTTTCGTCCGGTGCTATGACAGCACTGAAGGCCGCGAATTCGACGGCCATATTGCAGAGCGTCAGACGCTCCTCAATTGACAGGGCCTCAATCGCAGGACCGGCATATTCAACCATGCAGCGTTTCGCCCCCGCCGCCCCAAAGGTCTTGATAATGTGCAGGGCCAGATCCTTGGCTGTCACACTTTTGGCCAGTTTTCCGCTGACGGTGATGCGCATTTGCGGCGGTTTCCTGATCCGCAATGTCCCTGTGACCATGGCATGTTCGGCATCCGTTGATCCGATACCTGTTGCCAGCGCCCCCAGGGCCCCTTGGGAACAGGTGTGACTGTCCGGACAAACCAGTGTCAGGCCGGGTTGTGCGATGCCCAGCTCCGGCGAAATCACATGAATGATACCCTGATCGGCATCCAGCACGTCAATGAGATGGATGCCGGTCTCCCTGGCGGCGGCCCGTGTGGCCGTAATGAAAATGTCACCGCCGGGCGCGCGGGCGGAATTCCTGTCACGATCCGCGGCGTTGGACACCACATGATCCATAGTGCAGAAGACACGGTCGGGACGGCGTACCTTGCGTCCGCTCCCGACAATGGATTTCAGAGCCACACTGCCCGTGCGTTCATGCAGAAACACCCGGTCTATCGCTATCAGGTCTTCACCGGTGTCAAGAGTTGTGACGCGATGCTGTTCCCAGATTTTGTCAAACAGGGTTCGGGGCATACGCAAAATATAGGTACAGGTGACGCATTTTCGACTGCTCCATGTCAATCCTGTGGGTAACGGGCGGAAAAACTATCTGAAATCAAAGCCGATATCAATACCCCAGGTCAACGGCTCCGACGCATATACCGCATTGGCTGTCGCTGTACCGGCGCGGAAATATTCCTCATCGGTCAGATTTTTTGCCCAAACGGCCACAGTCCAGAGCCCGCTATGCGGTGCGTAGGCTACGCGGGCATTCATCAACGTCGGAACATCCGTTTGTGCAGAGCGCGGGGAGTTGGCCACCAGATTGAAGCTGTCGCCCTCAAAGCTGATATCACCGCTGAATGTCAGATCACCTCCCGCAAATGGATGATCATAGGACGCGGCAACATTACCCCGGTATTCCGGCGCGTTTTTGAGATCAAGATCAAGGGCGCAATCAATCAGGTCCTGTCCTGTCAGCGCCGCGGTTCCCGGACATCCGGCGCTGGCATTGGTCAGGCCGCCCGCCTGGGCTTCGGTCAGCTCTGTGTATTCAGCATCCAGGAGCCCCAGATTGGCTGTCAGCCGAAAGCGATCTGTCGGACGGAAACGCATATCAAATTCAAGACCTTGTGTCCGGGTCTCGTCCACGTTGAAACGGGTGAAGCCCAGGCCGGGTACTGTTGCGGCAATTTGCAGATCGTCATATTGACTGTTAAAATACGTGCCGTTGAATTGCAGACGGTTATCCAGGACTTCCGAGCGAAAGCCGAGTTCCACGGTGGCGACTTCCTCTTCCCTGACGGGGAGGAAACAGGCGGTGGCGCCAAAACAATCGGGGGAAAAACCACTGCCCTTGAACCCCGTCGAATATGACCCGTAGATCATCAGATTGTCTGTCACATCGTAATCAAGTTTACCCGTATAACTGACTTTGGAAAAATCATTATCGGCCGAGTTCGAAAGCATGCTGTTCAGGTTCATGCCGGAAAAGCCGCGTTGCTCATCCGTATAGCGCAGTCCGCCTGTCAGGGTTGCGCGATCCGTGATTTCGAATTCGCCCTGCCCGAACACAGCCCAGCTTTTCGTATCGGTGCTGACGGAGAAAGAGTTCACAAATGCCGAGTCCAGCACCAGATCTTCCTCAAAATAGAAAACCCCGGCCACATAGTTAAACGGCCCGTCATTCAGGGATGTCAGGGTCAATTCCTGTGAGAACTGATCCTGATCCGTCATCTGTAGATACGGGAAACCTATGTGCGAGCTGAGATTATCATCAAGCCGACGCCAGGACGTAATGGATTTGAACTCGTGACCGGACACATTCCCCGTTACCGCTGCGGATATGCCCCTTGATTCTGTTTCATTGCTGAATCCGGCAAAACAGCCTGCGGGTCGCGTAAACTGTAACGGCCCGGCCGGCGCTGTCGCATCGCCTGGCACGCAGCTGGTCCCCGGTGCCGGTTCGACTGTGAAAATATCGTTGTCGGCATCAAGGCCGGGAACGATTGAACTCGGGATCGGATCTGAATCATCATCGGTATAGTCGCCGACGATTAAAATGTTCCAGTCCCCGATATCCTGACTCAATGCGCCCCTGAAAGCCAGCGTATTGATGTCGCCGACCCCTTCGACCCGGTCCGTACTAGTGCCCCTCGGCTGAATGTCAAAAAAGCCGTCACGGCTTTTGTAGAGACCGCTGACACGGATGGCCGTCGTATCAGACAGGGCGTAATTGCCCACACCCTTGATATCCAGACGGTTTGAGTTACCGAACGTCACCCGTCCTGATAGGGATGTTTCCGGTTGCGGCGTGACAGTCGTGATCTTGATGGCGCCGCCGTTTGAGTTTCGGCCATACAGTGTACCTTGCGGGCCCCGCAAAACTTCCAGCCGTTCCAGATCGACCAGGTCGAAAAGAGACCCGACCAGGCGCCCATAATACACGCCGTCCACATAGGTTGCGACGGCAGGCTCCACTGCGCCCCGGCTCTCGTCTTCGCCGATACCGCGCAGGAAGATACGGGCCGCATTTGTCGTCCCCGTATTGGTGCCGATATTCAGATTGGGCACAAAGCTCTGCACATCCAGCGTGTCATAAATCTGCAGGGTCTCAAGTTCCCGTGTTGTAATAACGGTTGCCGCCACCGGCACGTCCTGCAATGTTTCCGCCCGGCGCTGTGCTGTTGTGATGATCTCGTCAATCTGCGCACTGGCCGGTACCGGGGCCGATACGGGCATCGCGAACATGGCGGTTGTGCCCAGGGCGACAGTCAGCCACGGGCTTCTGTATCTGTATCGGCACTCCGGTCTGGGCATGTCCCTGCTCCTCATATTATCATATTATCGCACGGTTATTGCACGATTTTAATCCGGCAGCATATGTGCGGGCTTTGATCTGTGATAAACCTGCATTACAAATAATGCCTGATCCGGACGACGCCTTTGATTCTGCGCAAAGCGGCCGGGTCCTGTCCTCATAATATCGGGCCATGATCATGACCGACATGCGTGACACTGAAACCGGGACACTCGAACAGCGTGAGCTGTACAGCCAGGACATCTGGGCCAAAGGCGAAACCGCTGCCGCCATCCTGTCGCCGCAATCGACGGAAGAGCTAAGCGATATTGTGAAGACCGCCAACGCACGCGGGTTAAGCATTAATCCGCGAGGCGGCGGTATGTCCTACACCAAGGGCTATATTCCCGAAAATGGAACGACAGCCATACTTGATTTCTCGGGCATGAACCGGATTATCGAAATCAATGAAGAGGATATGTATGTCACGGTGCAGGCCGGTTGCACCTGGAAAACCCTTTATGAGGCCCTTGGGGAGAAGGGACTGCGCACGCCGTTCTGGGGTCCCCTGTCAGGGATAAGTTCAACCATTGGCGGCGGGCTCTCCCAGAATAACGCCTTTTTCGGCGGCAGCCTGTATGACACATCTACGGCCTCGGCCCTGTCGGTCACCGTCGTGCTTGCCGATGGTACAATCGTCAAAACCGGCACCGGCGGGACAAAAAACGCCAAGCCGTTTTATCGCCATTTCGGTCCCGACCTGACCGGACTTTTTATGGGCGATACCGGCGCGCTCGGCTATAAAACGGAGGCCACATTGCGCCTGATCCCGGTGCCGGAACATGAGGACTGGGCCAGTTTCGAATGTGACTCCCATGCGGGCTGGATCACGGCCCTGAAAGAAATGGGGCGGCTCGGACTGGCCTGTGAATTATTCGGCTTCGACCCCAATCTGCAACGGGTACGCATGGAACGTGCGGGTCTGGCCGCCGATATCAGGACACTCGGCAATGTCATTACCAAACAGAAAAGCGGACTTGTCAGGGGATTGAAGGAAGGGGCCAGGGTCGCCATGGCCGGGCGCGGTTTCATGGATGCTACTGCTTACTCCCTGCACATTGTCGTCGAGGGACACTCAAGCGCTGAAGTCGGGGCAAAAATGACGACCCTGAAAACAGTTGCGCACCGTTTTGAGGCCAGGGAAATTGAAAACTCCATTCCGAAAATCATTCGCGCCAATCCGTTCACGCCCCTGAATAACATACTAGGTCCCCGCGGCGAGCGCTGGGTTCCGATCCACGGTATTGTAGCCATGAGCGATGCGCTGACCTGTTTTGAAGGTATTCATGAGCTTTTCAATACAATGCAGGGTGAGTTTGACAGCCACGGTGTGACCCCGGGTTTCCTGACGACAATACTCGGCACCACCGGATATTTGATTGAACCCGTCTTTATCTGGCCGGAGGAGATTTGGCCCATCCACAAGGTCACCGTCGACCCGGGCACACTCAGGCGCGCCACCACATTCGATAAAAACCCGGACGCGACGGCTGTTGTCCTCAAAGCCCGACGGGGCATTCTCGATATTTTCACTGCACACGGCGCCGCGCATTTTCAGATCGGCCGAACCTATCCGTACAGGGAAACCCGGGATGACAACACATGGAAACTGATCCGGGGTATCAAATCGCTTCTTGATCCGGAACGCCGCGTAAATCCCGGCTCACTGGGGCTGTAACAGCCATGCACCTCATCCGCGCCGCCACTCTCTCTGTTGCCGATCTGGATGCGGCTGTTCGTCGATACGCATGGCTGAATTATTCTGTCGTTGAACAGGGCAACATAACTCCGGATCTGGCGCACAGATGGAATGCGCCCAACAGTGCGCAACGCAGATATGCCGTCATGAGGCCGGAGTCGGGGGCTGACATATTCCTGCGTTTTATCGAACAGGACCTGCATCCCGACTACAAAGCCCTGCGCACCCATGGCTGGGCGGCGATTGAGATCTGCACACAGGATACCTTGCGGGTCAATGCCGTCATGAAGGACAGCCCGTTTGAAATCATCGGCCCGCCCAGGAAACTGGACGGTATGCCTGCCATTTTCCCCATGCAGGTCAGAGGGGCGGATGGCGAGATCGTCTATTTGACCCAGATCACGGGTGACATGCCGGAATATGACCTGCCGCGAGCGCAATCGCTCATGGACACGCTCTTCATCCTTGTCCTGGCCGCTCCTGATCTTGAGGCGGAAGCCCGATGGATTCGTGACCGTTTGCGTGTCAGCAAAGGACGCACGGTGGCACTGAATTATACCATGATTAACGGGGCGTTCGGCCTGCCGGACGGCACGCAGCATGAACTGGCTACAATCAAACATGACCGCGACGTGTTTCTGGAGGTGGATCAATATCCGGCGGCGGCCACGCCCCGGGCCCGTAACGAAGGTCAGCTTCCGCCCGGCATATGTATCGGCAGTTTCATCCACCCCGAATTTGACCGGATTTGTGATATCAATGCCGGGAGTCAGGTGTCGCCCCCCGCCGGTCATGACGGTGCAATCTATCAGGGTCGGCGCTCCGTCACCCTCCGCTCACCCGGCGGCGCCTTATTTGAGATTATTGAGGTCTGAATGCAGCAGGTTGTCTTGAAACATACACTCTCCGAAAAACCGAAGGCTGAGGATTTTGACCTTGTTCAAATGCCCGCGCCGACCTGTCCCGAGGGGGGCGTGCTGGTGCAGGTGAAATATATCTCCCTTGATCCCTATGTCGGACATCTCCTGCACAAGGGTCACATGGGACAGACCGCCCCCGAACCGGCCCGCGGCCTGATACCGGGGGCCGTCGTCGGTGAGGTTATCGAAAGCCGCTCTGACAAGGCCGGGGCCGGAGATCACGTTCATTCCATGGACGGCGGATGGGTTGAGGTCGTCGCCCTGACCGACAGTCAGTTTACCGTCGTCGACACTGATTCCGTACCGCTCAGCGCCTATGCGGGCGTCCTTGGTATGCCGGGTCTCACGGCGTGGGCCGGGGTGACACAACTCGCCAGGGTTACTGACGGGGACGTGTTTCTCGTCGATGCCGCTGCCGGACCTGTGGGCGGCACAGCCGGTCAGATTGCCAGACAGTGCGGAGCCAAAACCGTTATCGGTATCGCCGGGGGCACGGAAAAATGCCGCCTTGTTGAAAAGGTCTACGGCTTTGATGCCTGCCTGGATTACAGGGAAGCGGGGTGGCGGGAACAGCTCGGAATTCACGCTCCGGACGGCATTACGGTTCATTACGAGAATGTCGGGGCGGATATGCTGGCCTTTGCCCTGTCACACATGCAGCCTTATGCCCGTGTGATTCTGTGCGGACTGGCCGCCCATTATCATGATCCCGAACCCGCCCGGATACTGATAGGCCCGATTATAGGCAAACGGGCCTCGGTCCACGGGCTTGTTGTCTATGATTTTTATGACCGCTGGCAGGCTTTCCGCGATGCGGTGGCGCCTTGGGTGACATCCGGACGCATCACCATATGCGAAGACCGTTCACAGGGGTTGGGTGAAGCTCCGGCCCTGATGCAGAAACTTGTCAACGGTCGGAATGTCGGTAAATGTGTGGTGGCACTCTGATGGCGGCCTCACACCGGACCACACGCGGAAAAATCCTCTATACCAGCCGGAAGCCGGACAGAATGAACGCTGAACGCGGCCGGGAATACTTTACGCTGACCGTGCAGACGGACGGCACATCCGTCCTGCACGCCCATTGTGAAATCGACGACGCGCCGGAACTGGTCCGTGACGTGATCTGCGCTTTCGACACAGAGACCCTGCGCCCGCTGGATGCCGGTGTTCGCCTGTCTGTGGATCGCCGGTTTGAAGGCTCCGGCTGGTTTCGTTTCACGGACAGCTACAGCACCTGCGAGATGATTAACCGTCGCGACGGGCGTATGAGCCAACGCATTGATCATGACGGACCGCGTTCATGGTTCGGGCATCATGCGATTATCAATGACGGCTTTCTGTCCCGGTTTTTCCCGCTGGATGCCCGGCCCGGAAAACGCTCTGCGAGCCGTGTGATGATGAGCTCTCCGGATCATCGCGGCGCGACGGGACCGCTGCTCTATCCGATGGAATTTTCCGTTGTCTATGAAGGGGATGAGACGATCACCGTCGGGGCCGGAACATTTGACGCCCGGCGCTTCAGCATCACCGACACCGCCGGAAATCTGCCCGAGGAACATCCGCCCTACCGCATGTGGTGTACCGGGGATGCCCGGGGCCTGTTCCTGCAGGGCGGGGTCGAAGGTTACATGATGACGTGGTATGAACTGGTGGAGCTGGACCTGTAATGACACCTTATGAGCTTCTGGTTTTTTTCCACATCCTGCTGTTTGTGTTCTGGCTCGGCGCTGACCTTGGCGTTGCGATTTGCGGTGCGCAGTTTCGCAACAGCAGGGACTATTCCGTGCAGGAACGCATGACAATCCTCAAATTGCTGGTCATGATTGATATGGGGCCGCGTTCAGCCTGGGCGTTGATGATTGCCGGTACCGTGTCCCTGTTGGCCGTCGGCGGTTACTGGGCGATTCCGGTATGGGGTGTGGCCCTGGCCTGGGCGATCAGCCTGTTCTGGCTGTGGCTGGTCTGGCAGATCCATGGGGCCGGGCAGACACCCGAAGCGGCCGGACTGAAAAAAATGGAGATGGTGCTGAAATGGGCCCTGGCGGCCTTTTATCTCGGGCTGGGGACCTGGTCACTGGCCATGGATGCGCCCCTGCAACCCGACTGGCTGGCGGCAAAGTCAGTTATTTTCGGCCTGATATTTGCCGCGGCCATCATGATTGACCTGATGTTCAGGCCTGTCGGCCCGCTTCTGATGACATTACTGTCCGAAGGTTCATCCGCGGCCACGGAGACCCGGCTTCTGCACACCATGAACAGGTCCCGTTTCTGGGTCCGTGTGACCTATATCCTGCTGGTCGCCGTCGCCTTCCTCGGCACGACACAACCCTTTTAGGCTCCAGATTGCACCGGGCGGGATGCGCCTTCGGTTTCGGCCCGGGCATTGAAGCATCCGGATCGGCGCCAGGGCGGTCGTCCCCCGTTTGATCCGGTTATGATGTTCAGGACACTGGTCCTTCAGGTTAAAAACGGCTGCGGAAATCTCAGTCGTCGGTCGTGACGGTAAAGTCCGGAGACCCATCCCATGTCATCTTCCAGCGCGCGCCGGGGCGTACATTCTGGACAAGGTGCGGATGAAAGGCGACCAGATTGGTGCCGCCTGGTTTGCGTACCGATGGATAAACAATTCCGCGCGCGCCCTCAGTTTGCAGATTGATCGCGAGCCTTTGTCCAACCGGGTAAGCCGTGTCCGGATCCGGGCCGAGAACCGGACTGCCTGGATCAATCCCGCGCAAATCGTGAAACTCGCCAATGAAGGCTGCCAGCAAGGCCTGATAAACGGTTTCGTCTTCGAAGACATTGATTGCGGCCAGTTCCCGCGTCTTGTGAAAGGCGACTTCTTCAATCGCCGTTATGTCGTCGAAGGATGCGTACCAAGCCCCGCGATCACCGGTGTTGAAGCGATTGCCTTCGCTTCGCGTGTAGGTGAAAGCCGCGTTGATATGGGTTTGACCCCAAACATTGAAGGCGAGCTCCCGTTGATCGAGGGCGCCCATGCCTTTCTGTTGGGCATTGAGGCGCCTATTGGTGAGCCCTTCGAGGGTTGCCAGGACATCGAGATCGTCCTCATGATCCACGAGCGGTCGCAGGACCGGCGGGGCATGGCATTTGGTCGGGATCAGTCGAACGGTGCCCTGTTCACTGATCATTGATAGAGGTGGCGTCACACACCGCCTCTTAATGCGTCCACATAGTCACGCACCTGCATGATGGTCGGCAGGCCGCCATCAAGCATGAGATCAATCGGCTTGTGACCTGCAAAGCTGCGGCCTGTATTGGGCAGGCTCACCCATCTATCGGCAATGCTCCGGCTGAAATACAGGTGCAGGGCCTTATAGAGACCGGTCACCGCGCTGACGCGCATGAGCCGGTCCTGATCCAGGACCCCGTTCCAGTTGTCCGATTTGATGCGACCCCATGTACGCGGACTGACGCCAAGCAGCCCTGCCGCAACCGGGTTGGAGAGTTTCCAGGCCGCCGCAATCCGCGCATACGCACGGGCGGCAACACTGGAAATGCGTTCGTCATCGAACCGGCGCAAATCCGCGCCGGGGACGGGCATGTGTGTCGGTTGCAGTTGCACAGGTACATCACTAATCCGTGCACACGCACGCGCGGCGATACCGGAGACGCGTTCGCCATCAGACCGGCGCAGATCCGCGCCGGGAAAGGGCATGCGTGTCGGTTGCAGTTGCACAGGTATATCGCTTATCTTTGTCATATGGCACGATATAATAAGCCATATAGCTAATTTCAAGCGCTCCCGATAAGATTTAAATACATAATAGCACAAAATCCAAGCCGCTACAGGGGTAATCGGGCGGTCTTCCGACTTGCGGCCGCTGCTCTATCCGATGGAATTTTCCGTTGTCCATGAAGGGATGAAACGATCACTGTCGAGGCCGAAATATTTGACGACCGGCTTTTCAGCATCACCGACACCGCCGGAAATCTGTCCGGGGAACATCCGCCCTGCCGTATGCGGTGTACCGGGGATGCCCCGGGCCTGTCCCTGCGGGGCGGTGTCGAAGGTTATATGATGCCGGAGCGGCGTTTTTCGACAGGATATTGAGCCGCCTGGACACTTCCGGTAGCCTCTGGATCTTCGGTGTGAAGTCCGATGCCCCGCACTTGCATCCTTTCCGGTGACATGTCAGGGTACCCGGAGTAGTGAGGCATGTTGATGTGAGTCGCGGGATTACAGGGCTTCTGCGGGAGGGAGTGGGGTGACGTATTGGGATGAAAGCGTTCGCTCGCTGTTGCGCCCCCTCAAGTACTGTTGTCGCGTCAATCCGGCGGTGCTGCCCGAAACGACCGATCCCGACTGGGAGTTCGACTACATTGATATAGGCAGCGTTTCGCTATCGGAAGGCATCACTCACAAAGAGCGTATGCGCTTTGCCACTTCGCCCGGTCGCGCCCGCAAACCGGTTCGCGAAGGCGATATAATCGTATCGACTGTTCGCACCTATCTGAAAGCGATTGCCACCATTGAAGCGTCGGACATACCGCAAGTTGTCTCAACCGGATTTGCGGTTCTACGTGTAAACGAGGGCACAAACGCGCGCTTTCTATACCGCGTCGTTCAGTCCGATCCCTTTGTTGAGCAAGTTGTATCACTGTCCGTGGGTGTCAGTTACCCGGCGATCAACCCTTCGACACTATCGAACATAAAGGTCCCGCTTCCCGACCTCGCGACCCAGCGCCGGATTGCGGACTTTCTTGATCGCAAGACCGCGACAATAGACGAGCTGATAAAGAAGAAGCGGCGGTTGGTGGAGGTACTGGGGGAGAAGCGGTCAGCATTGATTACCGCCGCCGTCACGGGGCGGCTGGACCCGGCCTCCGGCCGGATCCGGGCCTCGGCCGAAGAGGATGGGGTGAGGGTGCAGCTTCGTCGTGTTGTCTCTGTCGGCAGCAGAAAATCTCCGTTTAGTGACGACCTTCGCCCCTATGTCGGTCTTGAACATATCACCTCATGGACCGGTGAGATCACGGACAGCAACGACGCAAGACCGGAAAGCCTGGTCGCGCACTTTGAGAAAAGTGACGTTCTCTTCAGCAAATTGCGCCCATACCTTGCCAAGGTGGCGGCACCGGGGTTCAGGGGCGTTTGTTCGACAGAAGCGTTGGTTATCAAACCGGGCCACCGCGTCCGGACCCGTTTCCTGCGCTACTCTCTTTCGGCGCCGGATTTTATCAACCGCGTAGACGCGGCGACGTACGGGGTAAAGATGCCCCGCGCGA
>JACOMS010000023.1 GCA_014324115.1 Hyphomonadaceae bacterium | reverse complement strand
CAACAGTTCCGGCGATGGCATAAGGTTCCGGGGCGGGAGAGCCTCCGCCAATTACCTGGTCCTCACAGGGAATGCCCACGGGCAGCTGGGCGTGGACGAGGGCTATGTGGGTATTGTTGAATACATGGTCGGTGTACAGGGCGGCGGTGACAGTTCAGATAACGGTGATAACGGTATTGAAGTCAGTGATGAGTCTTTTCTCCAGTTATACAACTTCACCCTGCTGGCCGCAGACAGCACCCAGGGCAGCGGTATTCGCGTCAATAGGGGCGCGAACCCGTGGTTCTATAACGGTGTTGTAGTCCATGGGAATACCTGTCTTGATTGTGAACAGACCGCCGGTGACGGCAAACCGGGCTATCTGCTTGGATCTGATCCGTTATTCAATTCTGTACTGTTTGACTGCCCGGACCTGGTGACGACAAATACAGACAACGGTGATGATCCGGTCACTGGTCGGGCCGCCGTTGAGACCCCCAACGGCAACAATGTTGTCGCAACCAATACCCTTGACGGCTTCATTCCAGGGGCTTTGGAACGGGGCGTGTCAGGGGCCTTCAGCGACCATATCGGGGCTTTCAACCCGGAAGAGGAAACGAACGCGGACAACTGGGCGACGGGCTGGACGCGGGACCTGCTGCCGGAGCCGGTGTGCCCGGCGGGGACTGAGGATGCCGGTTATGATGTTGACGGGGAAGATGCCTGTTACAGACAACAGTGATGATCCGGCCACAGGTCGCGCCACTGTTGAGAACTGCCCTGGTAGCAGCTGATACCAAGTGGCGGGAAGTGCGGGGCTCTGCGTTCAGTTTGTGCTTGCAGGAGGAGTTTATGAAGTCAATCTTTCGTCGTGTCGCCTTGGGCAGTTGTCTCGCGCTGGCGTCAGCCGTCGGTTTGTGGCACCGTCGGTGACGGTGTTACGGGCTTCACAAGGGGGTCTGATCCGGCGTTCCGGTCCGTGTTGTTTGACTGCGTGGGCAGGTTGCTGTCGTCAGGTGGTGATGATGATGACCCGGACACAGGCCAGGCCGCTGTTGAGGCCGATGGAAACAATGAGACCGGGGCGGACAATACCCTTGACGGGCTTGTCAGCGGCACGGCCGAGGCTGCCGTGACTGCTGCCATGGCTCCCCAGGGCAATACGTTCCTCAAGGCTGTTGACTACATCGGTGCTGTCAGGGACGATAATGACAGATGGTATCGGGGCTGGACCTGCGGCCTGGGCGTGGAAGGGTCTCCCCCGTGCTGATTACATTGGCAAAAAGGGCCGCGCAAATTGCGCGGCCCTGTGGTTTTGAATCATATTGACCGCATCAGGGCTGACAATACGGATAATGATGATGGCCGCGTGAACACAGGTGCGGCCGGAGCCTGCCTGAACGGTGTCCGCCCATCAACAGGCCGGGAAGCACGCTTCACACCGCACATCCGGCGCCTGACATTTCTGCACTCACACAATCCCCGCCTTGCCCAATTTCTCAAGAACTTCGTCCTGACGCCGTCTGTAGAAATCCCCGGTTGGCGCCGTCGTGCCGTCGCCCAGACTCATGGGCGGGTGCAGGTCTATCCCGCTGAAATAGTCCGCGTAGAGCGCCATGGGCTGGCGGGCCAGCATATTGTCCATACCGTTGCGGCGGCGGCGATAACGCAGGGCCGCAATATCAATATCAGCGCAGGCCGTGATGCTTTCGCCGCCCGGAGTCTCGGCAAGGATCAGCCCGCGATCATCAATAATCTGGCTGCGCGCGTCCGTGCTCATGGGCGCAAGCGCTGTCCCCGTGATGCCGGCTGAATTGGCGGATACAAGGTAGATGTGATTTTCCTGCGCCCGCGCGATTTTGGCAACATTTTTAGGTGACCATTGGGTGCTTGCAGCTTCGCTGGACGGATGAAGCAGTACTTCCGTACCCTTACAGACTAAAATTCGCGTGATTTCAGGATAGCGGATTTCTTCACTGGCCAGTCCGGCCAGCCGCCCGAGCGGTGTATCGGCCACGGGAAATACGGCGTTTTTACCATAAATATCAATATAGCGATCCCATACATCATAGGGGCTGGGCGCATACATGGAAATCAGGCGTCGATAACGCAGCAGCAGTTCGCCCCTGTCGGAAAACAGGGTTGTCGCCTGAAAATACAGCTTCGGGAAATTCGGATCCCGTTCATAAACATTGCCCGCAATATACAGGCCCGTATCCGCCGCCAGTCCGGCAATGGCCTCATAGGTCGCCCCGTTCATCTCCACCGCCGCCTTTTCCCGCCATTCTGCTGCGGATTCTCCCGCTGGAAAGCCGGTCAGGAAGTATTCCGGCAGGCAGACAAGTTTGAGGTCGGAGCCGTGAAATGCCCTGGCCGAGAACAGCTGTCCGCGAATGCGCGCGAGACTCTTTTGCATGACATCCCGCGCCTCAATCCTTGTCGTGCAGCGATTTACAGCCGCACATGCGGTTTGCAGAGCGAGGGCCTTGTAGATTTTCGGCGTGTCGGACATAGGCTCATTCAGATTTTGCGCATTCGACATAATTGACCTAGATCATAAGTATGTCGATCTCCCACCCTTAGGGCAAGTGTATGACCCGCACAATCAAAGTCGCAAATCCGCGCACCGGAGACTTCGATTACGAAATCGCGGCCGCATCCCGCGATGAAATTGAAGCCGTAGCCAAGGGTTCCCGGGGCTCACAGGCGGACTGGTTCGCATCCGGCCAGGCCGCAAGATGTGAGGCCATGCTGCGACTCGCACAATGTCTGGAGGATGAGTCGCGGTGTATCATGCGGGCTTTGGAAACCGATACCGGACGGCGACGCCTGGCCGGGGCCGAGATAATGGGCGTCATCGCCAATATCCGTGCCTGGGCGGGTCTGGTGCCGAACCTTATGCCGGAGTCCGGGTGGGTACAGGGACGATCCAAACCGAATTTCAAGCATATGCAGGGTTATGTGCCCTATGGGCTGGTCGGTATTATCAGCCCGTGGAACTTTCCCATGACGCTCTCCTTTATTGATGCCGTTCCGGCGCTGCTGGCAGGGGGGTGTGTCATGATCAAACCCAGCGAAGTCACGCCGCGATTCGCCGACGCCCTGGTACCCGTCATCAGGAATGCGGGTTTTGATCATGTTCTGGCCTTTATTCAGGGCGACGGTGAGACCGGGGCGAACCTGATTGATTGTGTGGACTGTGTGTGCTTCACCGGTTCCGTGCCTACGGGCCGGAAAGTCGCTGTCAGGGCCGCTGAAAACCTCATACCCGCCAACCTGGAACTGGGCGGCAAGGACCCCCTGATTATCGCGGACGGCGCGAATATGGATGCGGCGACCACCCTGGCGCTCCGTTCATCCGTGCTCGCCACCGGACAGGCCTGCCAATCAATTGAGCGGGTCTACGTGCCGCGCCCGATGTATGCTGAATTTACCGGCATGCTGGCTGAAAAGGCCAAGGCTGTAAAACTTGACTGGCCCGACATCGACCAAGGCCATATCGGGCCCTTCATCTTTGGAAAACAGGCCGGTATTGTCGACGCGCAAATAAGGGATGCGGTCGCAAAAGGTGCGAAAATCCTCACGGGCGGCAAAATACTGAACCACGGTGGCGGCAAGTGGCTGGAGCCCACCGTGCTGACCGGTGTGAACCATGATATGGATATCATGCGTCTGGAGACTTTTGGCCCCGTCATGCCCGTCATGGCCTATGACAGGATTGAGGAAGCCGTTCAGCTTGCCAATGATACGGAATATGGCCTGTCTGCAGGTGTATTTGCCGCTTCCATCCATGAAGCCCGCGAGATTGGGCAACATATCGAAGCCGGTGCCATCAGCCTGATGGATGCCGCATTGACCGGACAATACTTCGAAGCCGACAAGCAATCGTTCAAAAATTCCGGCCTTGGCCCGTCGCGCATGGGCCGGAACGGCTTCTTGCGTTTTTTCCGGCAAAAAGCCTATATCGCGAACACCGTCGCCCCCCTGACACTGGAGGATTTCCAGGAATGACCGGACAGATACTGTTCAAACGTGACACGTCACAGATTGGGCGGCTGATTATCGACCATCCTGCCAGACGCAATGCCATTACGGCCGGAATGTGGGCGGATATTCCTGATGTTCTTGACAAAGCGGCCAAGAATGCAGATCTGCGCGTTCTGGTCGTGACCGGGGCCGGAGAGCATTTCGCCGCCGGGGCCGATATTTCGGAATTCGAAACTCTTTATGCTACAGTGGAAAGCGCTACCGGGGTCAGTGCGCACATAGCCGCCGCCATGGATGCGCTGGCTGCATTTCCCCTGCCGACTGTGGCCGAAATTTGCGGGGCCTGTGTCGGTGGCGGTTGCGGGCTGGCTTTGTGTTGCGATATCCGTCTTGCCGACAGTACGGCTAAATTCGCCATCACCCCGGGCAAGCTCGGCCTCGTCTATCCGTTCCGGGACATTCAGCGTCTTGTCAATGTCGTCGGCCTGGCCCATGCAAGGGACATACTTTTTTCGGCGCGGCTGCTGGATGCGGAAGAGGCTGCGCGCATCGGGCTGATAAACAGGCTCTTACGCTCCGGACATTTACGTGAAGATGTCCGGGACTATACCCTGTCCATAGCCGGAAATTCCCGTGAATCCGCCCTTGTTACCAAACACATGTTCGCGCTCGTTCAATCCGGCCAGACCGGCGAGAGCGAACAAACCAGACAGGCTTTTCTCAAAAGTTTTGCGTCCGGGGATTTTCGGGAAGGCTATCGTGCCTTTCTGGAAAAGCGGAAACCGGATTTCAGTTAATCAACGCTCCTACAGTCGCAACCAGGTCCGCCTCGTGTCCTCTTGGCCCGACAACCTGCGCGCCGACGGGAAGACCGTTTTCATCTGTCCCGACCGGAAACTGTATCGCCGGGCGGTCGGCGAGATTGGCAAAGGCGGTGAAATCAGCCTGGTTGACGGGGACAGGATCGCCGAATTTGAAGGCCGTTTGCGGCGCCGTCGGCATGAGGATAAAATCGGCAAAACCGGCTGACCTGAGCGCCTTGAGATGCGCATAGGCCGCATCAATCCTGTCTTTGGGTTGCCGCGCTCCCCACTCCAGCATGGATTTGAAATGTGTCGAAAATTCATCCGGTTGCGTCTGCATGTGGTGTTCGTGGACGGCAAAGCCCTCGACTTCACTGATAAGCAGACCTGCCCGGCGGGATTTGCCAAAAGCGTAGGGCGATAAACCGGTTGTCCCGGACAGTTCGCGTGTCTCAACGAAACACTTGAATGCAGCCTCGACAGCAGTATCGCAGTGGACATGCCCGCTCCAGTCCAGGATGGCGACGTTTCCGGATGTCCCGCCTGAAAAATCCCGGTCGCAAATGATTTCTGCGAGTTGTACCAGGGTCCCGAAATCCGCCCCGTGCACGCCGACAGTATCCAGTGACAATGACAAAGGCATGACTCCGTCAAGCATGGCCCTGTCATGGGACGGCTTGAAGCCCCACAGTCCGCAATAGGCGGACGGGATGCGCACAGACCCCATTGTGTCTGTGCCGAGGGCCGCCTTTACAAATCCGGCCGCCACCGCCGCGGCTGATCCGCCGGATGACCCCCCGGGTGTGTAACCGTGTTTGAGGGGGTTATGGGTCCTGCCGAACCAGGGATTGTCTGTCTGCGCGCCGAGTGCCCCTTCCTCCATGTTCAGACCGGCGAGAATATCGGCACCGGATGCGCGCAATCGCTGTACAACGCGGGCGTCCCGGGGGGCTATCCGGTTTTTATAGGCCCTGATTCCCCCGTGCCAGACCTGTCCATGCACGGCAATGTTGGCTTTCACGCCAATGGGCGCTGCTGCCAGGGGACCGTCCGTGTCTGCTGCAGGATAAACATCCAGAACCGCATTTATATCCGGATTGTCCACTTCGATCCGTCTGATACATGATCTGCGGTCGCAAGGTGTTCTCATATTAAAACCGCCTGTCGACGAGGCGGATGGGTTTCTGGCGCACATCAACCTGCGTGACGGTTGCGGTTTCACCCGGCTGCACACAGTGTACATTCAGCCTGATGCCGAGCGCGGATTGCAGGACATGTTCAAGCTCACCGGAAATATCTCCGTTATGAGTCTCTGCAACCAGGGTCATATCATCGCGACCGTTTTCATCCCGGTCCACCTGACAGAAAAATTCACCCGTAAAGCCTTCCACCTTTTCCAGAATCGGTCCCATGGCCTGCGGGAACAGGTTTATGCCGCGCAGTTTGACCATATTATCCGAACGGCCCATGAAACCCTCAATCCGTTTCAGATTGAACCCGAGGCTCGATGTCCCCGTGCGGATGGTACTGACATCATGGGTATTGAAACGGATGATCGGATAGACATCATCCTTGAACAGGCAGGTACAGACCATATCACCGACTTGGCCGTCCTGCACGGGCTGACCTGAGTCAACGTCACAGATTTCGAGATATTGCGCGTCTTCCATGACATACATGCCGTCCTGATCGGCGGCTTCGCCGGCAATGGCACCCGTATCGCCGACGCCGTACCAGTCAAAACAGGCGGCGCCGCCCCACATCTTCGAGACACTGTCCCTGTCCTCGCGTCCCATGTGACCGGAGATGATTTTGACCGGGATGTCCCTGCCGGGTTCCAGCCCGGCCTCGCGAGCAACCTTGGCCAGTTTTTTGATATAATCGGCAAAACCGACAATCACCGTGGCCCGGTAATCGGCCATCATCTGCACCTGCTTGACGGATCGTGTTTCCACACCGGTACCGGCAGACACAAAAATCGCCTGCGTCCAATGGGTAACGGCTTCGCGCACATAATGCCCGCCATTGATCGGCCCGTGACCATAAACGGAGTGTACGACATCGCCCCGGCCGATGCCTTGCAGTCCGTAGAGGCGCGCGAGAAGCAGGTTCTGCACCTCACGGGTTTTCGGCCCGAAAATCAGTACCTGCGGCTTTCCCGTGGTGCCGGATGTGGTGTGGAATTTGACGGGGGGGCGCCGTTCGGGCGGATAGCTGTCGAGGGCGGAAAAGTCCCCAAAAGGCGGATTGCGCTCCAGGCTCGCCATGATATCGGATTTGTCAAAAGTCGGTAATTTGCAAATATCCTCCAGCCCCCTGATATCCAGGGGTTCCATGCCCTTATCGCCCCAGAGCTTTTGATAGAAGGGGGTTTTCCAGGCTCGCGTCAACATGCGTTTGAAAAGCCTGTCCTGATGCGCAAACAATTCATCCCGGCCGGTATTTCTGGCAAAGTCGACAAAATCCTGCCCGACGGGATGATCCGCGCGGATATCGTCCGGTTTGACAAAATCAAAATAGGTCGCCTGCATGCGCTCAGTCCTTAAATACCGGAAGCGAGCGGGAAAATTTCCCGACAATCGTCGAACCGCTCCAGATCATCTACAATGTCAATGAGCCTGTTTGCCGTGCCTTGCGCATTGACCTCACTCAATCCGAAAGCAAGGCAGGTGCGAAATTTCTCAATATGCTGTTCGCGGGAAAGCGGGTCGGCAGGTGATCCCAGTATTTTGTCGATCATCGCCGTATTCCTGCCGCCGTTTATGAGTTTTGCCGTCGCGGATTGCGGCACGAATTGCGCCGGATTTTTCACGTGGCCGGTTTGCACCCTGATGCGCGAGGCGACATCCAGGATATCCGGGTCGTTTAAATCCGTTTCACCAAAGTCCGCGAGGGACACTGTTCCGCGCATGAGCGTAACAGCCGCCAGGTAGGGAAAACAGAGACGGGCGTAGTTCGGCGTCATACCCGCCTCTGCCGGACGGTTGACCAGGCGCGGAATAATGGGCGGAGCGGATAATATCAGTGTGTCGAGGTTTTCTGCACTCACACCCATATCCATCAGTTTCTGCACCAGCACGATGCCGCCCTGGGCGGCGCGACCCGTTGGAAAGGGTTTCCAGCTGACCTGCCTGATGCGGTGGTCTTTGCCAAGGCGTACAGATGCGGTATCGGCATCCGCCTCGTCTTCAAACATGTTGAAATAGCCATAAGGTCCCTCAAGAGAGCTGACCGGCCCGTAAAGCCCATTCCCGGCCAGGTCGCAGGCCACGACCGCGGCGCGGGCCGCTCCCGCGATTTGAACAGGGAGCGTCGGTTTACCCTCGACATGAGCCTGCATGACGCCGGCGCACTGGGCAAGCGCACACCCCATGGCAGACATGGCTGTGGCTTCATCAAAGCCGCGTAACCGCGCAATGCCAAGGGTAGCTCCGAACAGGCCTGCTGTGGCCGGGCGGAAAAATTTCAAAGGGCTTGTGGCAGCCGCGCCCAGTTCGACAGCCACATCCACGGCGATAATGACGGCTTCCATTAACTCAGGTCCGGATGTTACGCCCCGCTTTTCAACTTCCGCCGATACGGCAGCCAGAATGGTCGCCATAGGGTGGACAACCGCCGCTTCGTGAACGCAGTCATATTCCATGGAGTGGATTTGAAATCCGTTGAGATAGGCCGCCGTCGCAGCGGGTGCTGTTTCTCCGCGTCCCCAGAGATGGGCTGCGTCGCCCGTGCCCCATGATTGGCCCCACGATTTGGATGTGGTGTAAACAGCATCACTGAAGGGCGCATGTGATCCGGCAATACCGACACCGAGACTGTCGAGGATAAATGTCCTGGCCGCATCATAGGCCGAATCGGGGAATACGGAGCGGGTCA
Organism: Hyphomonadaceae bacterium; assembly: GCA_014324115.1. Classification (GTDB taxonomy): domain Bacteria; phylum Pseudomonadota; class Alphaproteobacteria; order Caulobacterales; family Maricaulaceae; genus JACOMS01. Next base: position 18,453 of record JACOMS010000023.1, on the reverse strand, counting down.
GGGCATAGCGGGCAAATTTACGGCTGACTTCACTCATGGGAGTAATGCCGTGAATTCGGCCATATCTTCCGGGTCATCTGAATCAACGTGAAGCCCGAGGATGTGCGCCCGTGTCCGGGCTGCATTCCCGTTTGACATTCCGCCGTATAGCAGAAGATCCATGGCTTTGTCGCCTATATCATCGGCTGACATGGGGTTTTCCGGATCACCAAAGGCATTTTTGGCGACATACCGTTTTCTACCGATCGTCACGGCCGCTCCATAATGAGCCGGATAGGCCGCGTTAAATTCCGGTGAGGATTTCACGGTCATACGACATCTCAAATCCCCGGTCTTTGCAACGGCTCCGGACGAAAAATCATTCAGTGTCGGCACACCGGAAAGGAGCCCGTGTGCCACGTTGTGCTGGAGCGAAAATTTGGCCTCAATCTCTGTCTTCGGGTCGGGATTGTCGCAGAATTTTATCGCATCATCATAGGTCTCGATGACAATCGGACCGTGGCTCAATTCCGCCCTCAATGCCGCATCAATAGCCGGGTGGGTATGGCGGCAGGCGGGATAAGGTTTGATGGAGGTCTGGTGGATAAGCCAGTCATCGCCATAATCCTCAAGCACGTTTTCAGCATCCGCCCCCGGACACATGGCGGCGAAAAAGCCCTGTTCACCTTCGAGAATGCTGCGCGGCCCCTGAAATCCCTGCACGGATAGAAATGCAGCCACAACGCCCGCATGCGCTCCATGTCCGGCATGGAGCTGTTTGGCCATGGAATCCGGCTCATGGCGGGTCTGCCACAGCCCTGCCGCCTGCGTGCCGGCTAACCCGAATGCTGACACCATATCGCTGCCGTCCAGCAAATGACATGCCGCGGCCGCGGCCCCGAAAGGCCCGCATGTCGCCGTATTGTGCCAGAACATATAATGTCCCGGCCCGACAGCACGGCCTATGCGGATAGTAGCCTCATAGCCGATAACGATAGCATCCAGCAGGTCTCCGGGTTTGGCCCCTGTATGTTGTGCGACAGCCAGAGCCGCCGGAATGACTGTAGGCCCGGCGTGTAAAACAGCGCGCCTGTCAACATCATCCATCTCCAGCACGTTCCCGAGGCAGCCGTTGTGCAAGGCCGCCATCAAAACCGATGATTTTGATGCGCCTATGCGGGAACATCGACCGGTCCCGTCAGGAAACGCCGCCGTGATTTTTTCGCCGACCGATGACCTGAATCCGGCGACGGCACACCCGGTCCAGTCAAGCAGGAGCAGGGAGGCCCGTTCCCGATCCGCTCGCCCAATGACCCGTTTCAAAAGATTGGAAAGAGATTGCGACAGGATCACGGGTTATCGTCTTCGACAAAGAAAATTCCGGCCCCGTCGGGCGCCTGAACCCTGATACCGTTTGCATGGGTGCCTGAATACTCAGGGGAATCCAGGTAACCTGCCACGTCCATGAATGCATCACTGGAGTCCATTACATAAGTCACGCTGTGAATACCGACGGAGGTGTCATGACATTGATCCGAAAAATTGCGACCTGTCAGACCTGCATCCTCTCCCATAACCTCAATCATTTCAAACCGCCCTGTTTCCATATCTTTCACGGGCGAAACGATTGAGGCGCGATACGGTACCCTGGTCGTCAATTCGACCGGAATGCCGAGGGGCATGATTTCCGGTTTTTCAGACAGGTAGGGATCGCCATGGTACCATGTGGCAAAACCGAGGTCCTGTGTGAAAAATTCATAAGATGCGTCCCGGTCACCGGCTATCTGCATGATATTGAAGGGAATACCGAAGCGCTCAAAATCAGGGTAGGTCTCCGGCAGGGGTGTCGTCAGCCGCTCATAAAACTGCACCTGCGCCCCCGTATCCTGATGTGTCAGAACCACGACGTCAAGTTTACTCGGCCCGAATTCGATATAGGCTACAGGTGTTTTCGGAAGCCAGCCTAACGGTGCGGCATCCTCGACAATGGAGCCGAGGTTTTTCGCTCTGACCATCAGGGACCAGTAACAGCCGGGTTCCCAACTCCGGGCGTCCGGCGGGCGGGCCTGAACGGCATCATACGGTTGTTCATGGAGCCAGATTTCAGCTCCCTGTCCATCCTTTTGCAATACCAGTGTATTCACGTTTTCCGTCTTGATCCCGTATCCGCCGATTTGCGTAAAAAGTCGCGCAAACTCTGCGTTGTCATAAGTGCCGATATTGACCCGGTCCCATGCTTTTTCGACCACAGGTTTTGCTTGGGGTGACGGCCTGTGTTCTTCGACAGACGTGCACCCGACCCATAAAAGCGGCAGACAACAAATCAGGAAACGCCCGGGCATGACTTCAACGCAGCCTATTTTACAGCCAGACGCAGGAAAGTCCGGGCTACCGGTTCCGGGTCCGTCACCATGCCGTTGCGGGGAATTTCAAGTTCAATGAAATTCCAGCCTTCGCCGCGGGCCGGACCGATCATTTTCTCGCTCGATTTGGCGAATTCCTGCCCGACGCAGTGTATGTAGCTGCGCGGCAGACCTTCCCAACCGCCGTTTGCAAGGGTCAACGTGTCCGTCCAGGTCCTGGCCGGATGAGTTGAGAGCTTCGAACGAACCCACCCGGCCCTGGGATGTTGCACGGGCAAAAGCATCTCTAGCGGATAGTCCGCCTCAAACACCATTTTATAGCCGTCAGGAAAATTCTTTCTACGTTCAAGAAAATATTCCGGCAAGCCGCCGTCAGGATCCCGTTCAACGGCGCTCATTCGTCCCTCTCGCGGCACCAAAGCATCAAAAAAGTTCACATGAGTGATCCGGTCACGCAACCGATCCACGGCACCCGTCATGGCTACGCCGGAAAAGGAATGGGCCGAGATAAAAATATCCCTCAAATTCTCGTATTCAATCACATTCACAATATCCTGAATGTGGGTGTCAAGGCCGACATCCGGTGATGACAAATGCTCCCGCTCACCGCACCCGGTCAGGGTCGGGGTGAAAACGCGATGACCCTGATCTTCGAGGTGTTGTCGTACATATTTCCAAACCCAGCCGCCATGCCATGTGCCGTGAATGAGCAGGAACGTAAGAGGTGCTGTTTGCAGATCACCACTGCAATCCGTTGTAGCGACCGGTTGGGGTGAACAGGCGGCGAGGCCTGTTGCGGCAGCGGCGGCCCCCAGAATATGTCGGCGATTGATACTCACCGCGGTTCCAGTCCGATTGTTTTGGCATAATCGGCGGGCACATTTTCGATATCCGTATCCATAACCGCATTCCAGCGGTTGAGAAAACCGAACATGGCAATAACAGCGACAATCTCAAGACATTCGTCCTCGGAAAAATGCCGCCTCAGGTCCTCGAAATCCGCGTCTGTTACTTCACTCGGTGAAAGCGACCCCAGATGTGCGACTTTCAATGCCGCCTGTTCCGCCTCCGTGAACAGGCCGGAGGTGTTGTACGCCCATGCCGCACTGATTTTCTTTGCCTCAACCCCCTGTTGATGACTGCCGTAGGCCGTGTGTTGTCGGCAATAATAACAGCCTGCCGCTGTTGAGGCCACATGGCCGATGAGCCGTTTTAGCGCCGGTTCCAGCCTGCCGGGGCCGTAAATGCTCGTAATCATTTGCGAGACAGCAGACAGGAGTTGCGGATTTCGCGCCATATCCAGACCGTCATGCATGTCAAACCCCATAATCTGCGCTCCGGATTGCAGAAACGGTCTGGCAGCTTCGGGGATTTGATCCGGGGACAGGCGGGGGATCCGGCTCATAACAGCTCACTCCCGTGTTCGCCGAATTTCGGCAGGTCGAACGAAAGCTGCGCCGGTTCATGTGCAAACCGGATCGGGTTTTGAATATGGGACTTTCCGGTTGCATCCTTTGTAACAGGTGCACAGTCTTCGGTCAGTGCGTCATGCAGGGTCCGAATCGTCGACCAGCAGCAGTCGATACCGGAAAAAAAGGCCTCCCACCGGGCCTGTGTTGCGGTTTTGAATGTTTCGCCAAGAAAATTTTTAACGGCGTCCTGCTCCCCGACAGGTTTCTTCATTTCCTCAATCAAATCCGGGCGATTCAGGGCAGTGAGTACGTTGGCAACGAATTTCGGCTCACTCCCGCCCAGAACAATGTGCCCACCGTCCCGCGTCTCGTAAATGTTTACGAAAGCATTACCGCCGAAGTTGCGCATGTGTTCGCGCCCGGGTTGGCGATTCTCTGCAAATACGGCGCCTGTCACATTGGGTACCCAGGAGAGAAGGCTGTTATACATGGATATGTCCATGCGGTCGCCCTTGCCCGTTTGCTCCCGGCCGTATAATGCCATCACAATGCCCGACAAGGCATGAAGTGACGCCGCCATATCGGCACTCGGCATCGGTGTCAGGGTCGGCTCGCCCCCCATGCCGCGAGTCAGGTCAGCCGTGCCTGCCATGGCCTGCACGACCAGATCATGGGCGGGCCTCTCCCGATAGGGTCCCGTCTGCCCGAAAGCCGAAATCGAGCAATAAACGATACGTGGATTAATCGCCCTGATTGCGTCGTAATCCACCCCCAGACGCTTCGCGACGCCGGGGCGGAAAGCCTCGACAAACACGTCCGCCGTCTTCGCCAGCTCCATAAACCGGGCATGTTGTTCCGGGTCCTTCAAATTGACTTTACAGCTTTTTTTGCCGCGCGCGATATTGGCAAACCAGACGGATGTGCCGTCGTCATAAGTTTCGCCCATCCCGCGCGTCGGCTCGCCAAGCCCGTTATCCGGTTCCACCATGATCACTTCGGCCCCGTGATCGGCCATCATCATGGTCATATGCGGTCCCGGTAAAAAGGCAGAGAGGTCAAGAACGCGAATGCCGGAGAGTTTCATCCGGAAAACTCATTTGTGTGCTCCCCGAGTGTGGGCGAAGTGCCGCCTTTCAGGCGTTCCCCGTTAATGCGGTATGGCGAGGACAGGAGGCGGATTTTGCCTTGACTCATGCCGGGGTGCGCGTCCTCATACACCATTTCGACCTCGGCGACGTAAGGGTTATCCAGCGCCTGGGCGATGTCGTAAACGGGCGCTGCGGGCACCGTTCCGGCGAATTTTTCCATCCAGTGGGCGACAGTGTCCGTTTTCAGGACCGCTTCCATGGTGTCCTGCACGATTCGCCGATTGGCCCGGCGGTCTTCGACCTTGAAAAAGCGTGGATCCTCAATCCATTCGGGATGGCCGAGGGCCGTAGCGACACGTTCCCAGAATTTCTGCGTCTGACAACAGAACATGATCCAGCCGTCTCCGGCCTCCATTAACTGACTCGGCACAATGGCGGGATGTGCGCCGCGGGGCTCGCGGGTCGTAACATGGTCGGCGTTGAGATACCACGTTGCCGGATAGCTGAGCTGATGCAGGGCCGTGTCGAACAGGCTGACGTCCATATCGCATCCCTCTCCTGTGCGCTGTGCACCGAGTACGGTGGAGACCAGGCCTGTTGCAAAAACCGATCCGGTCATGAAATCGACCATGGACAGACCGAAACGGACAGGCGGGCCGTCCGGCTCCCCCGTAATCAGGCAGAATCCGGCCTCCGCCTGCATGAGGTAGTCGTAGCCCGGCCACGATGCACGGCTGTTATCGCGGCCATAGGCGGACAGATGTGCGCAGATGATTTTTGTATTGATGTCCTTGAGCGAGGCATAATCTATGCCGAGCTTGGCGGGCAGGTCGCCGCGCAGATTGTTGGATACGGCATCCGCAGTTTTGACCAGCCGCTCAAATGCCGCACGCCCGTCTTTCGATTTAAGGTCCAGCGAGATGGATTTTTTGTTACGGTTGAATGTCTGGAAAAACTGACTGTCCCTGCTCCCGATCAGATGCGGACTGACAAAGCGGGAAACATCTCCACCTGTACCGGGGTTTTCAATCTTGATGACTTCCGCGCCCAGATCGGCGAGCAGCTGCGTACCGTACGGCCCCGCGCCGTACTGCTCCACGGCGATGATACGTACGTCCTTGAGTGGAAGTTGCCCGGGCATGTGGAGTCCTAGATCCTGTTGCGTGCGATTTGCTGTTTCGCAATGATGATGCGCTGCATTTCGTTGGTGCCTTCGCCGATACACATGAGCGGGGCTTCGCGAAACAGGCGCTCGACCGGGTATTCCCTGGAATAGGAATATCCGCCGTGAATGCGCATGGCTTCAAGGCTGTTCTCAGTTGCGCATTCAGAGGCGAAGTATTTTGCCATGCCCGCTTCCATGTCACAGCGCTCGCCCCGGTCGTAGGCCTGTGCCGCGTGCAGGCACATCAATTCGGATGCCTGTGTCGTTGTCGCCATTTCCCCGAGTTTGAGCTGTATGGCCTGATGCTCGGCAATGGGCTTGCCGAATGTCCGGCGTTCCTGGGCGTAGCGTGTGCTCTCTTCCAGAGCGCGACGGGAAATCCCCACAGCCCGGGCCGCTATATTGATGCGTCCGAGTTCCAGGCCGCCCACGGCCATGTAGAAGCCTGTGCCTTCTTCACCGCCTATCAGATGGCGCTTTGCATCAAGGCGGTAACTGTCAAAAAACAGCTCACCGCTATCAATGCCCCTGTAGGCAAGCTTCTGCATTTTTTTACCCGTCGTGAATCCTTCGTAAACCTTGCCGGTATCCGGATCAGCTTTGGGCGTAATGAACATGGACATGCCCTTGTGGCGCGGATCCGCATCCGGATCGGTCTTGACCATTAACGCGACAGCCCCGCCCATAATCCCGTTGGATATCCAGGTTTTGGAGCCGTTGATGACGTAATCATCACCCTCTTTTTTTGCGACGGTTTTAATCGCCTTCAGGTCCGTTCCGGCATTTGGTTCTGTCAGACCCAGACCGCCCCGGATTTCACCGGAACAGAATTTCGGCAGCCAATAATTTTTCTGGAAATCCGTGCCGTATTTTTCGACTACAGTCGCCATCATCAGATGGGAATTGAATATGCCCGTCAGGCTCATCCATTCCTCGGCGATACGCATGACGATTCTAGCATAAGTTGTCGCCGAGAGACCCAATCCGCCGTAGTCCTGTGAAATCGTGGCCCCAAACAGGCCGAATTCCTTCATATCCTCGACGAACTGATGCGGATATTCATCGGCATGTTCCATTTCCATGACTTCGGGCCGGACTTTTTCACGACACCAGCGATCAATGGTGTCAAGCATCATCCGCTCGTCTTCAACGGTCCAGGCGTCAGGATCAGAGTGTGCATTCATGGTATTTTCCTAGTAATTTCCGACCTTGTCTTCGACGGCCTGTCCCGATGACGGGATCAGCATGTTGCGCTGAAAAGTACAGACCATAATGCCGTCCTGATTATACCCCCGGGTCACTATGGTCACGATGCCCTGTCCGGGGCGGCTTCTGCTTTCGCGTTTGCCGAGGACTTCGCTTTCCCCGTAAATCGTGTCCCCGGCAAAGACCGGGGCTGTGAATTTCACCTCATCCATACCGAGATTGGCAACAGCTTTCTGTGAACAGTCTGTCACCGACATACCTATCAGAAGCGCAAGCGTGTAGGGGCTGACCACCAGGTTTTGTTTGAATTCCGAGGCCTTGGCGAATTCCGCATCGAAATGCATCGGGTGCGTGTTCATGGTCATCAGGGTGAAGAGGTGATTGTCGTATTCGGTGACGGTTTTGCCGGGGCGATGTTCGTAAATATCACCCTCCCTGAAATCTTCATAATAGCGTCCGAAGGTTTCGCGGTAACGGTTCTCACCGACTTGTTTGACGGTTCCTGCCATGAAATATCCTTATCAAACTTCGTGACCCGCGTCTAGTCGGCAGGCCCGGTGCGGTGTTGACATGCATCAACCGGGGCAGGTATCTGCCCTGCGAAATGTCGGGCAATGTCTTCACGCCGGGCAATCCAGACATCATCGCGGCTGCTGACATAAGTGAGAAAATCGCGCAAGGCCCCGATGCGACCCGGGCGCCCGACAATGCGCAGATGTAGCCCCAGGCTCATCATGCGTGCGCCTTCTGTCTGGCTCTCGGCCAGTAACTCATCGAATGTCCGCCTGGAGTAATCAAGCCACATATCCGGCGTAAAACCCGGTGACAGCCAGAATTTCATGTCGTTATTATCGATTGCATAAGGCAGCACGATAATAGGGTGTGTCCCGTCATCAAAGGTCTCCCAACGCGGGAAATCATCCGAATAATCATCCATGTGATAAAGATAGCCCTGTTCGGAGAGCGTTTTGCGCAGATGATCAGTGTGCAGATAGCGGGATAGATAGCCGACCGGTTTGCGACCGCAGGTTCGCGTGATGCTGTCCGTGCCCTTCTGGACAAAAGCCGCTTCTTTTTCCTTATCCATGAATGCTGTGAACAACCAGCGATAGCCATGGGAACAGGGCTCATCGCCCCTGTCCATCAGTGCCTTCGCCAGCCACGGGTTTTTTTCCAAGGCCTGTGCGCAAACCGTCCAGGTTGCCGGAACACCTGCCGAGTCAAGTTCGCGCAAAACGCGCCCCGCCCCGCGATTGATGCCGTATTGGTAATTGCTTTCATTCCCGTGCACCCGGATGGGTGCTTTCAGGCCGGACACCAGCTCGTCAACCGGTTCATTCGTCTTGTCCCCCTGCCAAATCCCGCGCTCGGCACCTTCCTCCACATTGACAACGATAGACAGGGCGAGTCCGGCCCCGTTGGCCCAGCTGAAATTTTTTTGGGTGGGTTGCATCTAGTGCGGCTCTTCCCCACCGGAGACGTTCATACTCTCGGCCGTGATATATTGCGCTTCATCCGAGCACAGAAATGCGACAGCATTGGCTGTATCCTGCGGCAGGCCGGGGCGGCCCATCGGAATGCGTGCGGCCATGGCGGCAAGGTAATCCTCAACACTGTCCGCGCCGACGACCCTGGAGAAATACTCGTTTTGCCAGGCGCCCAGTCCTGTGGTGACGTGGTTGGGGCAGACATTGTTTACGGTTATGCCGTGTTCACCCAGCTCGACAGCCGCCGATCGAACCAAACCTACAAGCCCGTGCTTGGACGATGTATAGGCCTGTGCATGCAAAAATCCGGATTTGGCGGCTTGTGATGCTATGTTGACGATACGCCCGCCCCGGGCCTGTTCCACCATCACTTCGGCAGCGGACTTTATGCCGAAAAAAGCACCTGTCAGATTCACGTCAATGACGGCACGCCAGTCGTCTTCGGTGACGTCCAGCAGGGGCTTCATGATGTAGCCGATACCGGCATTGTTTACCCAGATATCCAGTGAGCCGTGGGTATCCCTGGCGTGCCTGGCAAGCGCACGAACTTCCTCCAGAGAGCGGACGTCACAGACACAGGTGGAACTTTCGACATCCAGTTTCCGCATGTCCAGGGCAATCCGCTCCATCTCACCGGTTGATCCTGTATGTTGGGCCCCGGTGGCGGCATCCCGTGGCTGGCCGATATCCGAGATGACCGTATTTGCTCCATCCCGGGCCAGGCGCATGGCAATGGCTTCGCCGAGCCCGCCGCGGCGGCCTGAACCTGTAATGACGGCGGTTTTACCCGAAAAACGCCCCACTAGAGCGGCTCCGTCGTAATGAACACGAGATCATCCACCATGCCCTGAAATTCGGCGGCAACCTTCTGCATTGTCTCCGATCCCGCTTCCTCACCAAATCTGTCCATGTCGAGAATGTCTATGGTTTCGAAATACTGATAAGGCGGTTTGTCCTCGGAAAACAGCAGACCTGTCGTTTTGAAAACTTCGAATTTTTCAATGGATTTCAAGCCGTTCACGGTCGGGATATCGACAGTTCTGGCCCAGTTTTCATAATCCTCGACGGATGTACCGGGTTTCAAATTAAAAAGTGCGAGAATCTTCGCTGCCACAATAGCCTCCATACCCTTCAGAATGTCACACCTGTATGCGCGGTGGATATTCCGTTTGCTTTGATTATTGTCAATGCTATCCTGTTTGCAGATACATATCACGGTCCGGACTGTGTAACAGGAAGATGTGTAACAGGAAGAACGGAGGAATGTATGCTTGCGAACCGAACCTATGACGGCCCGCCTGATTATCGTAATGTCGGACTGCACGGTATGTCACCGGAGACGAGTCATGACGAGAAGGCCCGCTTCAACTTTCTCGCCCACCTCAACCGTCATCTGGCCGGTAAGGTTCTGCCCGGTGTGAAAACAGCCTACGAGGTGCGCGTTGCGCCGACACACCCGACCCCGAAGTCGCGGCATGACGTACGCAAGGCCCTTCTGGGTGATCCGTTATTTCAGCATTGGTCAGCGCAGCGCCGGAATACCATGGAGCTGCGCCAGCAGGCCGGGCGCTGGGTAACGTTGCGACAGGCGGAGGATTTGATCACAAAGGCCAGGGAGATGACAGATGGCGATCCGCGTTTGAAACTTGATCCTGATCTGGAAATCCCCCCTTACCTCGCCAAAATCGACCACCACTGCATGCCGGGCTCTTATCATGATGAACTGGTGCCCGGGGACGTTACGGGTGCAGCCAATTACGATGTCGGAATTTTTGTGACGACAGGCGGCGGACTGGGGCGCTTCTCTGATGGCGGTGGACAGGCTGTTGTGGCCTGGATGGAGAAAAACCGTCCTGATTTTGCACCGAAGCGCATTCTGGATATTGGCGGCGGTTTGGGCCAGAATGTTGTGCCGATTGCGCAGGCTTACCCGGATGCCGACGTTATCTGTGTTGATACCGGTGCGCCTGTTCTGCGTTACGGCCTGGCCCGGGCTAAATCCATGGGCGTAAACAATATCACTTTTGTTCAGGCCAATGCCGAAGATTTGTCCATGTTTCCGGACGGTCATTTTGACTGGGTCCAGTCCACCATGTTTCTGCACGAAACATCTGTCAGGGCCATGCCGAAAATCATGAAAGAGAGCTATCGCCTTCTTGCACCCGGCGGCATGGTCATGCATGTGGAGCAACCGCAGTATGCCGATGACATGCCGCTCTATGAGCAGGCCATTCGGGATTGGGACGCATTTTACAACAACGAGCCGTTCTGGACAAAAATGCACGAGCTTGATCTCGACCAATGGATGCTGGATGCCGGCTTTGCCGAAGAAGAGCTTGTTCACGGCGGCGTGGCCGCGGTTGTCGACACGGAGCTGTTTCCCGAACACGCGAATGACGAAGTCGAGGATTACGGTCGCAAGGCCGCCTGGCACATTACCGGCGGTGAGAAAAAGGCCGCCTGATGCGTATGGAGATTGATCCCCTCAAACTGGCGGGCGCAAAGCCTAGGGGCAAGCGTCCCTTTTTCATGGAAGACACGGATGTTGAACGGGTTATGGCGATTACAATGGCCGTTGCGCAGGAACTTGCCGTGATGCGGGAGCGGCTTGATACGATTGAAAGATTACTGGAGCGCGATGGAACCGTCACCCGTGAAGCCATTGAAAGTTTCGTGCCCTCCAGGGCCGAGGCCGAGGAACGCGGGGCCTGGACGCAGGAATATCTCGCCCGTATTTTGAGGATTTATCAGCAGGATATTGAATCGCTTTCCGTGCCCGATGAGCCCACGTCAGAGGATATAGGACATGAACTGGCACAAGATAACGACTAGCCGTCCCGCTCATGTGTGCGCAGTTGCATGCGTACTTGCATACCTGACAGGATGTGCGGCTGTAGGTGGCAAGCCGGATGCGTCCGCTGCGCAACAATCCGGGGCGGGGGTGGCCTATCCTGATCCGGTTTCCGAAGCGGCATATGGATGGACGCCGGAACGCTATGATACCTGGGTCAAATCACGCGCAGGTACAGGTGAGCCCGTCTATTGGTATTCGGTCGGCACATTGCGGGAATTTCCCGGCGGGGAGTTGATTTACAAACTCGAAGGATATGACATTTCCCGCGCGAAACGGGTCTCGGATACGCTGACAGAGCAATATTCGCGGAAAATCTATATCTATCGCGATGCACAAACCAATGAGGTGGTGAAACAGGTCGGAGATACGAAAGTCGAGCCCATTGCCTATCCTTATCAGTTCATCACCTATGAATATAAAACCGACAGGGACGAGCCCTATCTACAGACTTTTGTTGAACAGGGCCGCGCCCCGCGCATTCAGAGAATCGGTCCCGGCGCAGGCATGACTGTGCGTCAGATCGGCGATCTGGAACTGTATACAGCGCCGCTATTTTTGGATTTTCCGATCCCGGGCACGGACAGGCGTTATCAGACATTTGAGAATTACGACTTCATCATTCCGCAGGATCAGGTGAGGCCCGCCATGATAACCTTCATGCGTTACGGACCTTTGCCGACGTGGGCGCAGAAGGACGGCCGGACAATGGGGGCGATGCACATGACCACATGGCGTCTGACTGATTATGAGGACGTGCCGGAAACACTCCGCAACTACGTTGAAGCCGAAGCGCCCCTCTGGATGGACCCGCCGAGGGATTTGGCCGATATCCGCTATCTGCAACGATCAGAAACAGCATCGGAATAATGACGCCCGTCAGACGCCGGTTTGTTGATGGCCCGTTTGGACAGGTTCACGTTCGCGTAAGGTTCGCCAAGGACCCGGATAAACCTCCGCTCGTCTGCCTGCATCAAAGCCCGAAATCAGGGCGCGAGTTTGTGAATTTCATGAAAGCCATGGATGACCGTACGGTCGTCGCCATTGACAATCCCGGGCACGGGGAGAGCGATCTGCCGCTGTGTATCCGGGATGCAACTATCGAAAATTATGCCGGGTCAGCCTGGGCCGTCGTTGATGCTCTGGGATTTGGGCAGATTGACCTGCTGGGCCACCACACCGGCACGAAAGTTGCGACCGAAATGGCGTGGCAAAAGCCGGATGGTGTCCGGCAAATCGTCATGGTGTCCGCCCTCGTCCTGACCCCTGAAGAACAGGCGGACTTTGAAGCGCAATTCCGGCCTGTTCCCCTTGATGAAAACGGAACACGCTTCAAAAATATGTGGGAGAAAAGTATTCAGCATCGTGGGCCCGGCGTCAGCCTTGAAGACCTTGCCGTCAGCTTTGCGGAAAATCTGCGGGCGGGTGAAGCCTATGAATGGGGTCATAAGGCGGCATTTGAATATAACCCCTGTTTCCGCGATCGCGTGGCGGCACTTGAACATAAGGTCACGGTACTTAATCCCAAAGACATGCTCCACGATCTGACGCCGCGTGTCGCGCCGTTACTAAAAAACGGTGAAGTCATTGACCACCCCGAGTGGGGTTTCGGTTTCATGGACGCCTATGCGGATGATGCAGTCAAAGCCGTAACAGCAGCGTTGGGTTAATGACAGCCCTTACAGGGGCAGTTCCGTCGTAAATTTCAACTTCTCCATGGCAAAACTGGCAGAGACATCCAGGATCTGGATATCCCTGATCAGGCGCTGATAGACCCGGTCATAGTCAGATACGCTTGCGACCATGATTTTCATAATATAGTCCACGTCTCCGGCGAGGCGATAGAATTCGACAATTTCAGGAATCATGTTGACTGTGCGCGAGAATTGTTCCGCCCAATCCCTGGAGTGATTATCGGTGCGTATGGATACAAACACCGTAAACGGCAGTCCGATTTTTTCATTATCCACCAGGGCAACACGGCGCCGGATTATCCCGGCGCTCTCCAGTTTTTGCACACGCCGCCAGCAGGTGTTCAGGGAAACTCCGGCTTCATCCGAAATCGACTCAAGGGAACGGGTCGCGTCCCGTTGCAGGATTTCCAGAATTCTGACGTCAATATCATCAATATTTTCTCTCACAATCGCATATTATAGTAAATTATTATCGAATATAATGATTTTTTCCAAATAAATTTAAAAATTTATCATCCGGGCAGTCATAAACTCGCTCCATGGAACCGGCTAACCACATCCCGACAAAACAGTCCCCGGCCTGTCCGGTGCCCCTGCCGCCCATGTTTTTTGCCGTTGAACGTCTGATTGGCAACACGCCCCTGATCGCCCTGAACCTGACATATCAGGGACAATCCTGCAGAATTTACGCCAAACTCGAATATTTCAATCTGTCCGGTTCCATCAAGGACCGCATGGCATTGGAAGTCCTGCGGGCGGCTTACCAATCCGGCGCATTGCGCCGGGGCGACATGATCGTCGAGGCCACCAGCGGCAACGCGGGGATTGCCTTTTCCGCCCTGGGGAGAGCACTCGGCCATCCGGTCCGGATTTACATGCCGGACTGGATGAGTCGGGAACGGATTGCGCTGCTGCAATCCTACGGTGCTGAAGTATGTCTGATCAGCCATGAAGAAGGCGGTTTCCTCGGCTCCATTAAAATGGCTGAGGAGTTGGCCCGCCGCCGCAATGATGTCTTCCTGCCGCGACAGTTTTCCAACCCGGATAATTGTAACGCCCACTGCAAATCAACGGGGCCGGAAATCCTGCATCAGCTCGGATGTGTACCTGATGCGTTTGTTGCGGGAGTGGGGACGGGCGGCACGGTTATGGGGGTGGGCCGTGCACTTCGGGCCTGTGACAGCAAGGTCGGAATTCACCCGATGGAACCGGCGGAAAGTCCCACCCTCTCGACCGGCTACAAGGTCGGCAAACACCGCATCCAGGGTGTGTCTGATGATTTCATTCCTGACATCGTCTGTCTGAAAACACTGGACGGGGTGGTCGGCGTGAATGACGGTGACGGAATAATCATGGCGCAGAAACTGTCCGCCGATTTGGGGCTGGCTGTCGGTATTTCCTCCGGCGCGAACCTGGTTGCGGCCCTGAAGCTCGCACGCGACATGGACCCGGACGCGAAAATTGTTACCGTTTTCTGCGATGACAACAAGAAATATCTTTCCACGGATTTGACACAGGTGGAACCGGTTAAACCCGGCTATCTGTCCGCAGATGTGGAACTCCTGAACTACACTGTCTGCTAGATGTTCCATCCCGGGTGATGTTCTGTTCAAATCCGTACAACCGGGACCACAGGGCCGCGCCACAGTCCTGTTCCGTGAGTTACGGCCTGATTGTCGGGCAGGTCGGTCAGTCCCCGGTAAATCCGGCAGAACCGGGATCACGATCCCGAACCCGATGAAATTGATCATCACGGTGATCAAAACGGGGAGCATCCCATTGCCGTTATGGAATTTCGCAGGTATAAGGCCGCCTCAATCATGTAGACTTTAACGGGGGCACGGCTTCGCAAAGTCTGCAAATTCGAGCATTACCCGTTCATAAATTCTGCGTTTGAAGGGGATGACCAGGCCGGACACTTCAGACAGCTTTGCCCAGCGCCATTGTGAAAATTCCTGGGGCGGATGCGCCTTCAGATCAATATGTCCGGATGTGCCGGTAAAGCGCATGGCAAACCAGCTTTGCCGCTGGCCGAGCCAGTTCCACCCGCGGCCGGTGCGCATGTATTGCGGCGGGAAATCGTAAAACAGTTCATCTTCAATCCGGCCAAGATAGACGAGCTGTTGTTCCTGCATGCCGGTTTCTTCATGGAGTTCACGATAGGCGGCTGCGCACGGCGGTTCCCCGGGTTCTCTGCCGCCTTGGGGCATTTGCCAGACATACCTGCCCGATCCGCCCTTGCGGCGACCAAGCCAGACTTTGCCGTCCCCGTTAAATACGGCGACAGCGGCAGCGGGCCGGTAAAATGCCGGATTCGTCGTGGGCAGGACCATCAGCGCATGAACTCATGACAGGCTTTGGAGGAAACCCGGACCGGCTTGGGACCCCGGGCATCAGAATGACCCACCTGGCGCTTGACCCCGCCCGAAACCGCTGCATGGGCAAGGCCGACCCCGCCCGGACATGTGCCGGGAGTAGCCGGTGGGCCAGGCGAGGGATTGCCGGGATGAGACGTCATTGTCCTTTCGGGATTGTCCTTTCGGGCGGCTGTTCGTCAATCAGGGGAGACAGACCGCTGACTGACGGTTTTACGGAATGACCATCCCCGCCTAACCGGTGCTGTTCCCTTCGTCAAGACCGGAAGTGTTGTCCGGTTCCAACGGGTAAGGAGCCAAAGCACGAAGATAGGAAAGTTCCGCGGTCAGAGGATCGGGCGAAACCTGAGGATCGGGCGAAACCTGAAGTCGGGGCCCGACAGGATTGCCCGGATTCGTACCGGGCGGACCGTCCACACAGGCCCCGGGACGGCGCAAACCCCGAACCCCCGGCGAATCCGGATAAATTCGCAACAATTTTTTGTGATAGGGTCTATTGTCGTCTTGCCAATGTCTTTTGACGCCGTACAATGAAACATCGCGTATGGCAGGAGGCGTGGGGCTTGGCATTCGTTTTGTTTTGCAGACAAGATACAGAAAGGTAAGATCGTGAACAATTTTCTCCGTACCGTGCTGGCCGGTCTCGTGCTGGCATCAACCATCGGTTTGGCCCCGGACGCCTTGAGCCAGAGCCGCGACACGAGATTCGAGCCGACCGAAATCAGCGTCAGGCCGGGGCAGGCCCGTAGGGTAGTGGTCAGATATTACCGGGTTGGATTTATCTTCTGCGACAAGGGTGAGATCAGTTCATTCCGGCATGGTCAGGATCGTATAGCTACGTACACCGCCCCGGATAATCCGGCTGGTGCCACAGATGAGTGCCGTCTGTTCATCGGACAGAGATTATACGCCACACTCCGGGTCAACCTCGACTCAACGGCCCCCGTGCTGGAATTCAGTCCGTCGGCCCTTGAAGACGTGGTCGCCGGCGCGTCGGTTCCGTTGACGGTCACCGCGACGGATAATGTGGATGGTGCAGTAACCCCCGCGGTGACATGCAGGAGCGGTTCCTTTGACCCGGTTACCAGCACCTACACCGCGCCCCTCGTGACCGATATCGGTGCTTCCGACCCGCCATGGATCAGAGCGTTTACCAGGTGTACGGCAACGGCAGCTGATGCCGCCGGGAACAGGGTTGAAGCCATACTTGATGTTACCGTCGTGCCGGACGGGACACCACCGGATGTCACCTTCACTCCGGCGACCCTTGATCTCTCCGGCGCGACGGTTCCGGTAACCCTCACGGTGTCGGATAATGTGGGCGTTACGAGACTCCGGGTGACGTGTACACAGGGGTCCTTTGACCCGGATACCAACACCTACACGGCCCCTGATGTCAGCGTTGGTACCGCGGCTACGTGTACCGCGACGGCTTCCGATACCGCCGGGAATGAACGCGAGGCCACACTCGAAATTACATTTGAGGATACAACAGCCCCCGTGCCGGTATTCAGTCCGTCGACCCTGACCGTAGCCTCCGGCGGGACGGCTGTGTCGACCCTCACCGCGACGGATAATGTGGGTGTTACGACCGGCCCCGCAGTGACATGCACGCAGGGGTCCTTCAATCTTGAGGGCAATACCGTCACTTACACCGCCCCTGATGTCAGTGTCAATACCGTGGCTACGTGTACGGCGACGGCTTCTGATGCCGCCGGGAATGCGGGCACGGCCACGCTTACGGTTTCCATCGTCAGGGAAGCAACGCCGCCGGTCGTCACCTTCACTCCGGCGACCCTTGATAATGTGGCCCCCGGCGCGACGGTTCCGGTAACCCTCACGGCGACGGACAATGTGGGTGTTACGAGAGTCCGGGTGACATGTACGCAGGGGTCATTTGACCTGGATACCAACACCTACACCGCGCCTGACAGCAGTTATAATATCAAAGCTACGTGTACGGCGACGGCCATGGATTCGGCCGGGAATGAAGGCACAGCCGTACTCGGCGTTACCTTCCCGGATACAAGGGCCCCCGCGCCGGTATTCGGTCCGTCGGAGATCACGGTGAGCCCGGGCGAGACGGCCGCAGTGCTATTCACTGTGGGGGATAATGTGGGTGTTACGGAAGGGCCGACTGTGACATGTGATCAGGGTTCCTTCAATCTTGAGGACAATACCTTCACCTACACTGCGCCTGTTGTCAGTGTTGATACCATGGCCACGTGTACGGCGACGGCTTCCGATGCCGCCGGGAATGAGGGCACGGCCACGCTTGCGGTTTCCATCTCCACCCGGATCCCGGACGCAGAGCCGCCGGTTATGTCCTTCAGCCTGGCGGTCCTGGCCGTGGATTCGGGCGGAACGGCCCCGGTGACCCTCACCGCGACGGATAATGTGGGTGTTACGGAAGGGCCGACTGTGACATGTGTGCGGGGTTCCTTCGCCGATAATACTTACACCGCGCCTGTTGTCAGTGCTGATACCGCGGCTACGTGTACGGCAACGGCTCGGGATGCCGCCGGGAATGAGGGCGAGGCCATACTCAGGGTTTTCATTGTCGCTCCGGAGGACGAAACGCCGCCGTCCGAAGCCCTGACCGCGGATTCCGACGAAACACCGCCGGTTTTAACTTTCAGCCCGGATATCCTGACCGTTGTCTCCGGCGCGACGGCGGCGTTGACGGTTACCGCCACGGATAATGTGGGTGTTGTGAGGGGCCCTGTTGTGGTATGTCATCCGGGGACTTTCAGTGCCCGGGACAGCACTTACACCGCGCCTGCGGTCAAAACAGCCATCCGTGTTCCGTGTACGGCGACGGCAACTGATGCCG